>CAVIVH010000072.1:0-6886 GCA_963646185.1 bacterium
GCAGCATCCCGAGTGGACCTATTCCGGAAGCCCGGCCGACGACGAGACCTTCAAGACCCTGATGCAGGAATACTGCTACTCATTTTTCAAGACCGGGACCGCTTCGGGCTACGAAGCCTTCCGCTCGCTCGCGGAGAAGATGCTGCAGCATAACCCCGACGATGTCGTCTTCCTGGACGACATGGGGTCCTATTATCTTGTGTGCAAGGGAGATGATAAAAATGCCCTGAAATACTACAACAAGGTCCTGAAGCTGAAGAAGGACGACATTACGGCGATAAAGAACTGCATCATCCTGGCCCGCAGGTCCAAAAATGTCAAGCTGGAGAAGAAATATCTCCCGATGATGGTCCGGTATGGAGAGGACGAGGCCTCCAGAAAGTCGGCCGAGGTGCGGCTCAATGCGCTGAACGGCGCCAGATAGGCGTCAGAGCGTCCCGTGACGCTTCTTGTAGAGCTCTTCCGAATTCACCAGATTGTGCGCGATGGCGTAGAGACCTCCGGCGATGGCCGTCACGGGGGTCATGAAATTGTATCCCAGCCAGATGATGAAGCCGGTGTTCTTCTGTCCCAGCGACTGCCCGGCGGTGATTTCCCTCACCTTGCCGAAGCGCCTTCCGATTCTGTGGCCTATGGCGAACTGAAGCAGGCAGCATATGACCGACACTATGCCTATCAGGACCACTGTCACCCATGAGAGGTGGCAATAGACCAGAGCCCTTGTGGCCAGGGTCATGGAGAAGGTGAGACTTATGCCCCAGATATAGAAGGCCCAGCCGGTGAAACGGGCCAGAAACCTCTGCAGGGCGGGAATGGTGTATCTTATGAGCCATGCCAGCAGGCAGGGCATCAGAAGCATGGGGAAGATTCTCCTGGCTATGAGCAGCACGCTCTCCCAGAAGCCGAAGTCGGTGGGATGCACCAGCGGCACTATGGCCGGAATCAGGAATGTGGCCATGGTGTTGGCCATCGCTACATAGGCCATGTTCTCGGCCAGGCTGCCTCCGAGCTTGTCGATAATCACGCCTGCCGCCGCCGCTGTGGGGCAGATGAGGCAGAGCATGGCGGTCTCCATGAGGATGCGCAGATCGACATTCTTCACGACCATCGCCACCATTGCGAGGCCTATGAAGGAAAATGCCTGGAAGAGAAGCAGATACACATGCCATCTGTGGGTCTTCATCTCGGACGGGGAGACCTTTATGAACTGCAGGAACAGCATTATGGTGATGGAAATCTGCTGGCCTTTGTTCACGATTACGCTGCCGGCGGGACCCATGGGCCTGAGGGCCGGAATGAAATGATATATCAGATACAGGCTTATGCCGAGGGTTATCGCCAGAGGCAGCATCCAATCTTTTATAAACTGAACCAATCCTTTCATCTTCCGGTAAGAAATTCGGGCGCCAAAGTTCGCATAAAAACGCTAACTTTGCAAAACTGACTACAATAAATTTTTTAATCAGATATGCAGATAAAAACATTGGCGATTATGACGGCTGCTGTCATCATGAGCGGTTGCGGCGCAAAACAGGAAACGGTCCCGGCCATAGACCTGGCCAACCTGGACACTTCGGTGTCTCCCAAAGTCGATTTCTATCAGTATTCCACGGGCGGGTGGCAGAAATCCCATCCCCTCGGAGCCGAATATGCAAGGTTCGGCTCCTTCGACATGCTCAGGGAAAACAACGTGACCAGGCTCAACGACCTGTTCAAGGAGCTCACCTCCCTCAAGACTGAGGCCGGAAGCAATGAGCAGAAGATTGCTGACCTCTACAAGATGGGTCTGGACTCCGTGAAGCTGAACGAAGAGGGCGCAGCCCCCATAAAGCAGTATCTCGATGAGATTTATGCCGTGTCCGACAAGGACGGCCTCGTGAAGATGATCGCGCAGCTCCATGACGCCGGCGAAGGCGCATTCTTCGGAGCTTCCGTTTCCGCCGACCTCGAGAACAGCGACCTGCAGATCCTTTATATGGGCCAGGGCGGACTCGGAATCGGCAACAGAGACTATTATGTGAAGGAAGAGAACGCAGCCCTGAAGGAAGGCTACCGCGCCTTCCTCGAGACCGTGTTCGGACTGGCCGGAGCGGAGGACCCCGCCAAGGCTGCCTCCAACGCCCTCGCAGTGGAGGATGTGCTGGCCCGGAATTCCTGGGACAACGTGATGGAGAGAAACATCGAGGCCCAGAACAACCCCAGGACCACCGCCGAGATCGAGAAGGCCTATCCCGGATTTGACTTCAAGACATATTTCGCCGAGAGGAACATCCCGGACCAGGACAGAATCATCGTGGCCGAGCTTTCCTATTTCGACGCTTTCGCGAAGTACTTCGCATCGGCCGACCTTGACGTCCTCAAGGACTATGTCGCCGGCCAGTTCATCCAGAGCGCGTGCGGATCTCTCAGCGACGACTTCTACAACGCCTACTTCGACTTCTTCAGCCGCCAGATGTCCGGCGTGCAGCAGCAGAAGCCCCGCTGGAAGAGGGCCATGGCAGTTCCCAACAGCATCCTCGGCGAGGCCGTGGGCAAGATGTATGTGGAGCGCTACTTCCCCGAGTCTTCCAAGAAGATGATGCTCGATCTCGTCAACAACCTGCAGGTGGCTCTCGGACAGCACATCGACTCTCTCGACTGGATGGGCGACGAGACCAAGGTCAAGGCCCGCGAGAAACTGTCCAACTTCACCGTGAAGATCGGATATCCCGACGTGTGGAAGGACTACAGTTCACTTGTCATAGATCCTGAAAAGTCCTATTTCGACAATATGGTCGCAGCCAGCCGCTGGTATGTCGCCGACAACAAGGCCAAGCTCGGCAAGGCCACTGACAGGGCTGAATGGGGCATGACTCCCCAGACCGTGAACGCCTACTACAACCCTTCGACCAACGAGATCTGCTTCCCTGCAGCCATTCTCCAGCCGCCGTTCTTCAATCCTGACGCCGACGCTCCCGTCAACTACGGCGCAATCGGCGTGGTCATCGGACATGAGATGTCCCACGGATTCGATGACCAGGGCCGTCTCTTCGACGCCAAGGGCAACATGGTCAACTGGTGGACCGACGAGGACGACGAGAAGTTCAGGGCAAAGGCCGAAGTGCTCGCCGCGCAGTATGACAGCGTGGAAGTGGTTCCCGGTCTCCATGCCGACGGACACAACACCCTGGGCGAGAACATAGGTGACCACGGCGGACTGAGCATTGCATTCACCGCCATGGAGAACGCCCTCAAGGACAATCCCCAGGGCCCCGTCGACGGATTCACTCCCGAACAGAGGTTCTATCTGTCCTACGGCATCATCTGGGCTCAGAACATCACCGATGAGGAGAAGAAGCGTCTGACCCTTCTCGACGTGCACTCGCTGGCCAGCAACAGGGTCAACGTGGGCGTGAAGAACTTCCAGACATTCTTCGATGCGTTCGGCATCATGGAGGGCGATCCGATGTATCTCCCCGAGAGCCAGCGCGTCCACATCTGGTAATGAGTTGAAATCAGAAAAGTTCATAGCAGCACGGCTGCGTTTCAATGAAAGGATAGCTATGGTCGCCATAGCTATCTCTTTCTTTGTCATGATAGTGGCCGTGTCCATATCTTCCGGGTTCCGCGCCGAATTCCGAAAGGGAGTGGAAACGCTTTCCGGCGATGTCTCTGTCTCGGATCCCGAGACTGACCTTTCGACAGCCGGCCATCCGCTCCGCGGGTGCGCGCGCTACATTTCCGAGCTTGAGAAGATCGAGGGAGTGGTCTCCGCTTCCGAGGTGGTCTCCAGGGCGGGAATCGTGAAGACGGAAAGCGGGATAGACGGCGCGGTGTTCAAAGGTGTCGCCGGCCGCACCGACAGCCTCGGAATCGTGATACCCCGGTCCATGGCCGGGAAGCTCGGTCTGGAGGCCGGAGAGTCCCTGCCCGCATATTTCGTGGGCGAAAGGGTTCAGGCCAGAAAATTCACCATAAGCGGAGTCTATGACGACATCCTCGGCGAAAGGCAGGGATATGTCATATTCGCACGGCTGGAGGACATGCGGAGGCTGAACGGCTGGAGCGCGGACGAGGCTTCGGCCATAGAGGTGAACCTGTCTGCCACGTTCCACACCAGGGCCGCCGAGCAGGCGAAGGCGGAGGAGATAGGCGCCAGGCTTTATGCCGCGTCGCCGGAGGAGGAGAACGCTCCCGCCGTGACCTCGGCCTCGAGACGGTATCCGCAGATATTCTCGTGGCTGGACCTTATAGACAGGAACGTGCTGGTGATTCTGCTGCTGATGACGGTGGTGGCCGGATTCAACATGGTCTCGGGCCTGCTCATAACTCTGTTCAGGAACACTTCCACCATAGGCATGCTCAAGGCCATGGGCATGACCGACAGGGCCGTGGCCGACATCTTTCTGCGAGTGTCGTCCCGCGTCGTGCTTAAGGGCATGGCCATAGGCAATGCATGCGCCCTGCTTTTCTGCCTGCTGCAGGGAAGCACCCGTCTGCTCAGGCTGGATCCCGAAAATTATTTCGTTTCCTTTGTCCCGGTGAGCCTGTCGCCGTGGGGCGTCGCGGCCGCCGATCTGGCCGCATATGCCGTGATAATGCTGGTGCTGCTTATTCCGTCGCTGTATGTTTCGCGGGTTGATCCTGCGAAGACCGTGCGGGCGAAATGAGCTTGAAGGCGTCGTAGAGGGAATAGACGGCATCGACATATCCCCTGGTTTCCATTCCCCTTATCCCTCCGTACACGAGCAGCGAGTCCTTGCCCGGGTCGCTGTCCGCCCGCAGCGTGTCCATCACGTTCACGAGGTCGTTCCATGTGGCGTGGGCCATGCCCTTGCCCCTGGCATATCTGATGCAGTCCAGGACCCTGCCTTCGCCGGCCATGTAGGCGGCCAGCGTGAACTTCACCAGCTCGTCGCTGTCGCAATAGTTCTTCATGATGGCTTCGATCCTGGCGATATAGGCCGTACCCGTCTCTATGTTCCTTTCGGGGTCGAGCATGTCGTCGTTGCCGAACCTCCTGGCCGTGGACGGCAGCATCTGCAGCAGGCCTTCGGCTCCGGAAGGGTTCACGGCGTCGATCCGGAACTTGGATTCCTGCCAGATCAGGGCGTCCAACATCCTCCAGTCCCAGCCTATCTGCGCGGCGCAGCGTCTCACTATGTCGTCATAGGGCCCGGCTGCGTCGAATTCCCTGCCCGAGGCAGCCCTGGCATAGGGCTCATATGAGGGGGCGAAGCGGGCCTTGAGCCGGCGGTAGCTTCCGGTCCCCGAAAATGTCTTCATCCATTTGTCGAAAGACCTCACCAGCAGCTCGTTGTCAATGTCGGTGACCCATACGGTGCTGTCCGGCAGCACTTCGGAGCAGACCAGCCTTTCCGACGAGGCGAGGCTGTCGCTGTAGGGCAGCACGGCTATCCTCACGCTGTCTCTGAGGATGTATTTGATGACGGAGTCCGGCGATGCGGAAGAAAATACCGAAGGCCGTGCGGCCAGATGCTTGCCATAGAGCCGGATCAGCTCATAGTTGAATCCGGCGCTGAGGCTCATTCCGGCGGGATGATGGCCGGCGAGACACAGCACGCAGTTGAATTTGTCAAGAGATTCAGGCTTCTCGAGCTCCTTCTGGGTGATCGCTGGCGCGGCGATGAGGATCACAAGAGTCGAGACGAGAAAACGCGTCCAGGCTTTTTTCTTCCCCATGGCCGGCTAGTGGTTCATTCTTCCGCTCAAGCCGCTTAATCCGCCGGAACCGGACCTTCCCGAGCTTCCGCCGCTCTGTCTGCCGGAGGAGCCGGAGGAAGATGAAGGCGAGCCGCCGAGAGAACCGCTGGCGGAGACCGTCCCGTTCTTTCTAGTCTGCAGATAGAAAGGCCACCACACGCCGAATTTCAGAGACCTCTGCGGCCTTATGTAGCCGTCGGCGCTGAAGTAGTCGGCCGAATTGTTGGGCCAGCCCATGTTGGCGTTCACCAGCTTCACGAAGATAGTGGCCCGCTTCCACTGCACGTTCACGAACAGGTCTATGTAGGGGCAGTCTCCGTATTTTCCGTTCTTCTGGTTGTGGAACATTCCCAGCTCGGGATTGTAGGCGGGGGCATACCACGAGCTGGTGTAGAGCCCGTTGGCTCCGAGCTGCATCTGCATCACGTTCTTCACTATGTTGAACTGCAGATACCATCTGAGGTTGAGGGCCGCCGCAGGCAGGGGGAGTACGTCGGCGTCGGAGCTGAACTGGAACATGGCCCTGTTGTCGAAATGGAAATTCCAGAGCCTGAAGTCCTTGTTTATGCCCAGCTTCAGCACGTTCATGGCGTCGGAGTTCTGCGCCGCCACCGCTAGCTCGTCATAGTAGATATAGTCCGACATCAGGGTGTATGCGGCCGTGAGTCCAAGGTTCCAGTGGGGGACTTCAATCGCTCCGGACACCGTCGTGCGCGAGGTCTTCGAGAAGTCGCTGTCCCATTTCAGATGGTTGGAGAAATAGTGATTCTCGAAATATTCCGGCGAGGTGAGTGAAGTCTCGAAGTGGCCCGAGACCGTCAGCGGGCTCTTTCTGTGGCGGCGGAACGGATAGACGCTGAACCTGGCGTCGGCCTCCACGTTGAAGTCGCCGGCCCTGGCGCCCACCAGGGTATAGGAGCCGGTAGCGTTCCACTCCACATATTTCTTCACCTGGCCGGCCGCTCCTCCATAGAGATAGGTGGAGTTCTCCACATGGTTCTTCGCTGGCGTCTGGCCCTCGTCCGGCGAGGCCATGTAATAGTTCATGATCCGGTTGCCAAGACCCGCGTTCACGCTCGAGACCACAGCGTCCGAAGCCCACGGCTGGAGCTTGATGAACACCTTGTTCTCCAGCTTCATGACCCTGATGGAGTCTTCCGACTGGACGGGGTCTATATAGAAC
>CAVIVH010000073.1:0-6866 GCA_963646185.1 bacterium
TGTACTGCATGAACACCAGGTTCCAGATTTCGATCACGCTGTCGTTGTCGGTGTTCACCAGCGACGCACCCGGCACTTTGGCGATTTCCTCGTCGGTGCGCAGGTCTATATGGATTTCGCTGCAGGGGCCGCAGGGCCCCGTGTCGCCCATTTCCCAGAAGTTGTCGTGCTTGTTGCCGAGCAGGATGTGGTCTGCGGGCATATGCCTGAGCCATGCGGTGCGGGCCTCTTCGTCCAGCTCTGTGCCGTCCTCGGCCGAGCCCTCGAAGACCGTCGCATAGAGCTTGGTCTTGTCTATGCCATAGACGCCCGTGAGCAGCTCCCACGCCCAGTCTATCGCCTCGTTCTTGAAATAGTCGCCGAAGCTCCAGTTGCCCAGCATCTCGAACATCGTGTGATGGCGGCCGTCGTGGCCCACCGCCTCAAGGTCGTTGTGCTTGCCGCTCACGCGGAGGCACTTCTGGCTGTCTGCGGCCCTGTGGAACTTTGGCACGGAATTTCCAAGGAAGAAATCCTTGAATTGGTTCATCCCCGCATTCGTGAACATCAGTGTGGGGTCATTTTTTATCACCATCGGCGCCGACGGGACTACCGTGTGGCCTTTTGAAGCGAAGAAGTCCAGGTACTTCTGTCTGATTTCATTAGCTGTCATGTGCGTTGTATAATAATACGAAGTCCGCAAAGTTAGAACAAAATCCGTATATTTGTGTTATGGCCGCTTTTAAAAAATACCGGCTGAACAGTGAAACCCTTCTGTACGAGATAGAGAAGGTGTCAGCCAAATCAAGAATCCTGAAGGCGGCGCTCACCCTGGCGCTGTTTGCCGCGCTTATGGGGTTCTATCTGTGGCTGTTCACCGGAGTCCTGGGCATAGAGCTTCCGAAGACCACCCTCCTGAAAAGGAAAAACGCCGAATGGGTGACGCGCATGGAGCTGATAAACAGGAAGCTGGATGGATATGACGCCGCTCTGGAGGGCCTCAGGATGAGAGACGACGAAGTCTATCGCAACATATTCGGTCTCGACGAGATCTCGCCGGCGCTGCGCGGCTCCGGCTTCGGCGG
The DNA here is from genome assembly GCA_963646185.1 of bacterium. Lineage (GTDB taxonomy): Bacteria > Bacteroidota > Bacteroidia > Bacteroidales > UBA932 > Cryptobacteroides. Next base: position 1,065 of record CAVIVH010000073.1, read on the forward strand.
CGTGAACAGATATGCAGACCTGGAGGGCATCGATGAAGGCTCCCTGCTGCGCCGCACCGCCGTAAGGCTGGACTATCTGATGAAGAAGGCCTATGTGCAGAGCACCTCCTTCGACGAAGTGGACGCCCTGTCGCGCAAGGCCGGAGACATGATTTCCAGCATCCCCGCCATAATGCCCATAAACCCGAATCCCTCCACATACCGCCGGTCCAGCACCTTCGGCTACAGGTCGGACCCCTTCACCGGAGCGACGAAGGCGCACAGCGGCTATGACTTCTCCTGCCCGCCCGGCAACAAGGTCTATGCGACCGGCGACGGCGTCGTGAAGGAAATCAGTTTCGACCTCTACGGCTATGGCAACTCGATCCTCATAGACCACGGCTTCGGATATGAGACCCGCTATGCCCATCTCAAGTCCATATATGTTTCGGAGGGCATGAAGGTCCTCAGGGGCGAGGAAATCGGCGAGACCGGCAACTCGGGCCGTTCCACCGGCCCCCATCTGCACTATGAGGTGGAATACAGGGGCGCCCATGTCAACCCGCAGAACTATTTCGACTTTGACATGCCCGAGGACGAGTTCTGCGCCATAGTGGAGCACGCCGCCGAGACAACCGAGAATGTCCATGTGGGGCCGAACATGCGCGCCAAAATACAGAAGAAGAAATGAAGACATACCGTTTCGACGAGGAAAACATAAATTTCAAGAAAGTCACGATATCCGTCAGCCGCGTGCTGTGGAAGGCCGTGTGGTGGCTGCTGGGGACGCTGGCGATGGCGGCCATGTGCTATGTCGTCCTGTCCTTCTTCCTGAACACCGAGCTGGAGAAGAAGCTCAGCCGCGAGAACAGGATGTATGAGAAGCTCTACAGGGAGTTCGTCTCGTCCCAGGAGCTCATCGGCGACGTGACCGAAGACCTGTCCGTGAGGGACAATGAAATATATATGAGGATGTTCCATGCCGAGGCTCCGCCTGTGGACCCGCTCGGCTCCATGGACCTCGTCATGTATTCCGATTCTGTGAGCGAGGAAAGCCGTGTGCAGCACGCTTCCGCACGTCTCGTCACCCTGGAGGACGGAGTGTCCATGGTGGAGAAGAACTTCGCCGGGATTTTCTCGCTGCTCGCCTCGCGCGGCGCGGGCACCGTCCCCATGACCGTCCCGGTGGAAGGGATGAACTATGCCAGGGCCGGCGCATCGGTGGGAATGAAGTACAACCCCATATACAAGATAGAGTCCGCGCACAACGGACTGGACATAATAGCCAATCAGGGCCAGGACGTGCTGGCCGCCGCTGACGGGACCGTCACCGATGTGGACAGGTCGCGCAAGGGGCTGGGCAACGTGGTTACCATCGACCACGGGAACGGCTGGTCCACCCGCTATTCCCATCTGTCCGAGATTTCGGTACGCAAGGGGCAGGAGGTGAAGAAGGGAAATAAGATAGCCACCGTGGGCGTGTCCGGCCAGACTCTGGCGCCCCATCTTCATTATGAGGTTCTTCTGGACAGGGTCCCCAGGGATCCGGTGAACCATATGTTCGCCACCCTCTCGCCCTATGAGTACGCAAATGTCGCATATGTCTCCGGCAGCACCGGACAATCACTTGACTGATATGGAGAAAACCTACTACACCATCGGCGAGGCCGCCGCAATCCTCGGAGAGAATGTCTCTCTCGTGCGTTTCTGGTCCAACAGCTTTTCCAGGTATCTCAAGCCTGTGCGCAATGCCAAGGGCAACAGGCTCTTCACTCCCGACGACATCGAGACCCTCAAGCAGCTCCACCTTCTGATAAAGGACAAGGGGCTCACCCTCGAGGGCGCCGCCAAGCGCATGGCGGAGAGCAGGAAGAAGGTCGAGGCCAGGGTCAAGGTCCTTGACTCCCTGAAATCGATTCGCGCCCAGCTCGTGGAGGTGAGGGATTCTTTGAAGCAGTAAAGGAAAAAATTAATAACTTTGCACTCTGCCTTCGTGGCCCCTGTTCCCTGAGGAATGCGGGCGCGGACGGCCGGAGTGTTCCGGCCCGGAGAGCCGGAGGCAGGAAAAAATCAGATAGAAACAAATCTATAGATATGGCTACCAAGAAAATAAAAAAGGTGGAGACCCCCATCGACCAGAGGGAGACCTTCGTTTCCATCCAGAAAAGCTTCGCCGATTCCGACATCAGCGTGCAGGAAAAGCTCAAGACTCTCTATGAGCTCCAGCAGGCCGATACCGCCATCGACAAAATCCTCCAGCTGCGCGGAGAACTCCCCGGAGAGGTCGAATCTCTCGAGGCGGAGATCGAAGGCTTCAAGGCCAAGGAGGCTTCGACCGCCCAGTACATCTCCGGACTGGAGACCACCATCTCGGACAACAAGCAGAACATAGTCGACTGCGACAACGCCGTCGCCAAATACAAGAAGCAGCTTGAGAACATAGCCAGCAGCCGCGAGTTCGATTCCATCAACAAGGAAATCGAGAACCAGGACCTTCTCCGCCAGATCGCGGAGAAGAACATCGGCGAGGCCAAAGTGAAGATTGCCGAGCTCAAGAGCGAGCTTGAGGAGCAGAAGGAAAAGGTCGCCGTGAGAGAGGAGGACCTGAAGCTCAAGAAAGAGGAGCTCGCCACCATCGTGGAGTCCACCGCCAAGGAAGAGGCCCGTCTCAAGAGCCGCAGGGACGCCTGCGCCGCCAAGATCGACGCCCGCACCATGAGCGCCTACGAGCGCATCCGCGCCAGCGTGCACAACCATCTTGCAGTGGTGTCCGTCTATAACGGAGACTCCTGCGGAGGATGCTTCAATACCATCATTCCCCAGAAGCTTGTGGAGATCGCTTCCAACAAGAAGCTCATAATCTGCGAGCACTGCGGAAGAATCATAGTCAACCCCGACTTCTCCCAGACCGAAAGCGCTGAGTAAAAATTCCCGCCGGAATGCCTGAGCAGAGAACTTCACGGAAAAAGCAGCAGGCGGTCAATCTCGACGTTCTCGGGACCGAAATAGGCAACAAGCCGCCCCAGGCCCTTGATTTCGAAGAGGCTGTCCTCGGAGCGCTGCTGATTGAGCCCAATTGTGTGGATGAGGTGATGGAGGAACTCCAGGCCTCATGCTTCTATGACCCCAAGCACAGGATGATCTTCGAGGCGATGGTGACTCTCAACACGGAGCACGTCGCCCTGGACCTGTTGTCCGTGTCTCAGAAGCTCCGTACCGAAGGCAGGCTCGACGAGGTGGGCGGAGCCGTGAAGCTGGCCTCCCTGTCGGAGAAGATAGGCGCCGCGGCGCACATCGAGTATTATATCAAGATACTCAAGCAGAAGAAGATACAGCGCGACCTGATTACCGCCTCCTATGAGATTCTGAAGCAGTCCTATGACGACTCCGTCAAGGTCGACGATCTCGTGGACGGCGCCCAGTCCAAAATTTTCGAGGCCATCCAGAGCAACACCAGGAAGGATGTCCAGGACATCGGCTCCGTCATCAACGAAGCTCTCGACAGAGTGGAGAAGATGCAGGACCAGGTGGGCCTGAACGGAGTCCCTTCGGGCTTCGTGACCCTGGACAAGATCACCCAGGGCTGGCAGCGGTCGGACCTCATAATCCTTGCGGCCCGTCCTTCGGTGGGTAAGACGGCATTCGCCCTGAACATAGCCAGAAACGCCGCCGTGGACCACCACATGCCGGTGGCGGTGTTCTCTCTGGAAATGCCTGTGATTCAGCTAGCCATGCGACTCATGATCACGGAGTCCGGCCTTCCCGCCGACAAGATCAAGGGCGGAGCCAAGCTCTCCCCGGACGAATGGGGACAGTTGCAGGAGAAGATCAAGAATCTCGCCGCCGCACCGCTCTATGTGGACGACACTCCGAGCCTTCCCATAATGGAGTTCCGCTCCAAGGCCAAGCGCCTCGTGAGCACCAAGGGCGTGAGGCTGATAATAGTGGACTATCTGCAGCTCATGCAGGGACCTCCCGAGCTGAGGGGTTTCCGCGAGCAGGAAGTTGCCGCGATATCCCGCACCCTCAAAGCCACCGCCAAGGAGCTTGACATCCCCATAATCGCGCTTTCCCAGCTCTCCCGAAACTCCGTCCAGAGGGCGAATTCCAACGGAAAGCCCATGCTGAGCGACCTCCGCGAGTCCGGCTCCATCGAGCAGGATGCCGACATGGTCATATTCGTCCACCGTCCGGACTTCCTCGGCATGTCGGAGAATCCGGAGGACAAGGACAAGACCCAGCTGATCATAGCCAAGCACAGAAACGGAGAAATCGGCGAGATCGACATGATTTTCAAGAGCGAAATGGTCAAGTTCATGGAGGCCGACGACACTCTGCTTGCGCGCGCCGACGGGCAGTCCTATGAGATAGGTTCCGCCATGAACGACGATTATCCCGACAGCGGAGGCTATAATCCCGAATTTGAATAAGCTGAGATGAAACGAGTCCTGGCCGCCGCGCTTGCGGTGCTGTTTTCCATTTCCCTCCTGCAGGCGCAGGAGAACTGCCTGCCGCTGAGGCGCATAACACAGGACAATCTCGTGTTCAGGGGCGGGGAGCGGATGAACTACAAGATACACTTCAAGTCCGGCGTCGTCAACGCATATGTCGCCAAGGCCGAAATCTCGCTGGACTCCACCGTCCTGAACGGAAAGCCGGTCTATGCGGCCAGGGTCTATGCCAGGACGGCCAATTTCTTTGACAAGTTCTTCAACCTGCGCGAGGACTTCCGCTCATGGTTCTCGGCCGGGGACCTGGCTCCGGAAAAATTCCACCGCTACAGCAAGGAGGGCCGCTACACCGCCACCAACGACTACAAGTTTGTCCGTGACACGGGCGAGCCCTATATTTCCGCCGAGATCGAAACCTCCAAGAAGCCCCGCTTCACCAAGGAGATTCCCCTGGGCCACTGCACCTATGACCCTGTGACTCTGTTTTTCGCCGCGCGCAACATGGACATGACCCGGGTCAGGACCGGCGTTTCCTATCCGATGACCTTCGCCGTGGCCGACGACGTGTACACCATCAACTTCATATACTCCGGCAAGGAAAAGCGCAAGGTCGATGGCATAGGCGAGGTGAGCACCATGAAGTTCACGGTCCAGGTGCTCGACGGCGACGTGTTCACCGGCGGCTCCGACATGGTCATGTGGTTCTCCGACGACGACAACCGCGTGCTGGTCGGATTCGAGGCGCCGCTGAAGATAGGGGTGGTGCAGGGAAGGCTGATTTCCGCCGGGGGCCTCAGGCACGGCCTGGCCATAACGAAAAAGAACTGAGCATGTCCGAAAACGTATCTCACACCGGGATAGTGAAGTCGGTGGACAGGCAGAACACGGTGGTGGAGATAGTCTCCGCATCGGCCTGTGCATCCTGCCATGCCGCCGGTCTGTGCACCGCGGCCGAGGCCGCCCGCAAGGACATCACCGTGCCCACGGACCCGCTTTCCCCGTGCTGCGTCGGCGAGGAGGTGGAGGTGATTCTTTCGCGTTCCATGGGCATGAAAGCCGTGTGGATATCTTACGTGATTCCGCTTGCGATATTGCTGATTTTAGTTGTATCTTTGTCCTGTGCAAAGATTCATGAGCTTCTCACGGGGCTTGCAGCCCTGGGAGGCGTGGGTCTTTATTATGTGGTGATATACCTCATGCGGGACAGGCTTTCCGGGGGGTATGTCTTTTATATTAAGAGAAAACAATAAAACCAATAACAACAGATGTCTTCAACAATTATTTGGACCATTGTAATCATTGCCCTGCTCGGCCTGGTGCTGGCTCTGGTCCTCTATTTTGTAGCTGAAAAGTTCAAGGTGGAGGAAGACCC
>CAVIVH010000074.1:0-6829 GCA_963646185.1 bacterium
TGAACGGGGGGACCGCCGCAGGGCGGTGGTGGGATGAGCGAAGCGAAGGTCTCCGGAGCATACAGCCGATTGCTATGAGTCAGCACAAAAAAAGGCTGGCCGCGAGAAGCGGTCAGCCTTTTCGATTATTTACGGTTCGGATCAGTCCTTTTTCAGGTAGGCATCAGAAACGACCTTTTCACTGCGGGAGATGAAATCGCTCAGGTCCTTGCCCTTCAGCATGCCGTTGGCCAGCAGCGCCAGATCCACAATCTGATGCAGAGCCTCATTGCCCTTGGCAAAGCTCTCTACATCGGCCCTGTGCGCTGTCCTCACGGCCTCTCTGGCCTCCCTGGCCGCCTTCTTCTCATCGTCCGTCGCGGACTCCGGAGCTTCGGCGGGAAGCTCGGCCTGCGGCTTCACATCCTTCTTCTCGCCCTCCAGAATCATCTTGACCAGAGGATGCTCCATATTCACGATGATGTTATAGGACTCCGGCATCTCGCCATAGAAATTCATTCCGCCGCTCAGCGTGCTCATTTCGCGATATCTGCGCATGAACTCGCTCTGGGTGATCAGCACGGGCTCGCCGTTCTCTCCCAGATTGTCCCCGTTCACGAAATAGTCCTTGCCGGCGGGCAGCACAGCCTTGAACATGTTCTCGAGGTCATATCTCTCGTCCTCCTTCAGCTCCGGCCTGTCCTTCTTGTCCTCCTTGGGGATGAGATTGTCCACGCTGTCCGAATCCACCCTCGCGAACCTCACGTCCGTCAGCTTCTGCTCCAGCAGGTTCACATAGTGCGAATCCAGCTCACAGTCCATCAGCAGGACATCATAGCCCCTGTTCCTGGCGCTCTCGATGAATGAATACTGAGCCTCCACGTCGGTCGCATAGAGATAGACCGTCTTCTTGTCCTTGTCGGTCTGGGCCGGGGCCACGGCCTTGTTGTACTCGTCAATGCTGAAATACTTGCCGTCGGTGTTCTTGAACAGCGCGAACTTCAGGGCGCTTTCACAGAACTTCTCATCGGTGAGCATTCCATACTCGATGAAGAGCTTCAGGTTGTCCCATTTCTCCTCGAAAGTCTTCCTGTCGCCGTCGAAAATCTCCTGCAGCCTGTCCGCAACCTTCCTGGTGATGTAGGAAGAAATCTTGCGCACGTTGGAGTCGTTCTGCAGATAGCTTCTGGACACGTTCAGAGGGATGTCCGGCGAATCGATCACGCCGTGAAGCAGCGTCAGGAACTCCGGGACTATATTCTCCACATGGTCGGTGACGAACATCTGGTTGCAATAGAGCTGAATCTTGTTCTTCTCTATGGCCATCCTCTCCTTGATCTTGGGAAAGTAGAGGATACCGGTCAGATGGAACGGATAGTCCACATTCAGGTGGATATGGAACAGCGGGGCCTCGTGCATGGGATACAGAGCCTTGTAGAACTCCATATAGTCCTCTTCCTTGAGGGTCGAGGGCGTCTTGGTCCACAGGGGCTCCACATTGTTCACGACATTGTCCTCGTCAGTGTCCACATATTTGCCGTCCTTCCATTCCTGCTTCTTGCCGAATATGACAGGCACCGGCATGAACTTGCAGTATTTTTCCAGCAGGCCGCGGATTCTGTCCTTCTTGGCATATTCCTCGGCATCGTCGTCGAGATAGAGGGTGATTTCTGTGCCCCTTTCAGTCCTGTCCGAAGACTCCATCGTGAATTCCGGATCGCCATCGCAGGTCCATTTCACTGCGGCGGCGCCGTCTTTCCAGCTGAGAGTGTCTATGGTGACCTTCTTCGAGACCATGAAGGCGGAATAGAATCCGAGACCGAAATGGCCTATGATGCCGCTCACCTGGTCCTTGTATTTGGCAAGGAACTCGCCGGCCGAAGAGAAGGCGATCTGGTTGATATACTTGTCCACCTCGTCCTCGGTCATGCCTATGCCGCGGTCTATGATCTTGAGGGTCTTGTCCTTCTTGTCAAGCTCGATTCTGACATTGATGTCCCCGAGCTCGCCCTTGAAATCTCCGGACTGGGCCAGAGCCTTCATCTTCTGCGATGCGTCGACAGCGTTGGCGACAATCTCGCGGAGGAAAATCTCGTGGTCCGAATAAAGGAACTGCTTGATCACGGGGAATATGTTCTCCGTGGTCACGCCTATTTTTCCGTTGGTCTTTGTCATGTCTATATAAAATTTGAGTTATCTGTTTCCTGCAGACAACTCAAATAACATTCCTAACGGAGATATATGACAAAATGTCACCGGCGGTACCGTCCCGTGGCCTTTCCTGGCGCCGGTTCAACGAATTAAAGCTCATCGCAGCCGGAAGTTACCGAAAAATTTCGCATCTTTGGGAAGATATGAAGAAGAAACCCATAGTAGCTCTGATTTATGACTTTGACGGGACGCTTTCGCCCGGCAACATGCAGGAATTCGGATTCATCCAGGCGATAGGGAAGACTCCCGAAGAATTCTGGGACATGAGCAACGATATCGCCAGGGGGCAGGATGCGAGCGACATCCTCGCCTATATGAAGCTGATGTTTGACGAGTCCCGCAAGTCCGGGATAAAGCTCAAAAGGGGCGAATTCCGCAAGTTCGGCCAGCATATCCAGCTTTTCGAGGGCGTGCGCGGCTGGTTCAAGCTGGTCAATGACTATGGGGCGGCGCACGGGGTCCGGGTGGAGCACTATATCAATTCTTCGGGCCTCAAGGAGATAATCGAAGGCAGCCCGATAGCGGGGGAGTTCAAGCATATATTCGCATGCACTTTCCTTTATGACGCGAACGGCGAGGCCGAATGGCCGGGAATCGCTGTGGACTACACCGCCAAGACCCAGTTCATGTTCAAGATCAACAAGGGAATCTTCAGCTCCAGGGACTCTCAGAAGGTCAACGAGAGCACTGCCGAGGACAAGAAGCGGGTGCCGTTCCCGAACATGATATATTTCGGCGACGGCCAGACCGATGTCCCGTGCATGAAGATAGTCTCCATGTTCGGCGGCAATTCCATAGCCGTGTTCAATCCGCAGGATGCGGAAAAGCGCGCGGTCGCCGAGAAGCTGCGGCGCCAGGGCCGTGTCAATTTCATTTCTCCGGCCATATACACCAAGGACAGCCGCGCCTACCGGCTGGTCTGCTCCATAATCGACAAGATCAAGGCCGAATCCGACCTCAAAAGCCTTTCCCGCTATTAATGCCCGAAAGTCAGCAATCGGCTTCAGATTGTGGGAGGGGCCGAAGCGAACGGAGTGAGCCTCTCCGCAGCCTGTCACCTGAAAGCCGGATAGATACAAAAAAGGATGACTAAAAAGTCATCCCCTTCAAATGCCGGTGTATTTTCATCAGTAGGTGATCTTTACGGAGTAGGGATAGCTGACATAGGCGGAGGCGTTCTCCTCAGACACGAACCTGTGGACGGAAGGCGCTGCCGTGACGACCAGCCACAGGTGGCTGTAGTCGGCGTCGGCGGTGAAGCTGTCAGTGACGGTGCCGCCGGTTCCCGGGACGGAATTCATCCGGCCATAGACTATGGTCCCGTCCGTCCTGGTCCCCACGAAGCCGAATCTCCAGCCGGCCTCCTCCCGCAACGAATCACCGCGGAACTCCACGCTCACGCTCTCTCCGGCGGCCGGAGCCTCCAGCCGTATGCCGTTATAGCCATACTGCTGCGGAATCCTGTCATCATCGATGCTCTGCCAGCCATCGGCATCGGCCGCCTTCAGGGTGGAACTGTGCCGGTTCGCATATCCGGCGCAGGCCTCCTTTATCCGGGGCAGGTCATATCCGATCTGCCTTGCGGCCATGTCATAGTTCTCTTCGTTGAACTTCTCCTGGTCTATGCCCGTGAGAGTCTTATACACGCCCACCACGTCGTTGGAGCCCTTCGCTGCCCTCCAGAGGTCGGCGATGAAATCCTGTCCGTGGAGATAAGACCAGTATTCCAGTACATTGGCGGTGTGATACATGTTCTCCGGATGCATGAAGGCATAATGCGTCTGCTTCATGAAATCCACCCAGTGATAGGTCTCATCGTCGAACCAGTGCGGGTTCGACTGCCAGAGCATCCACTGCGAAGTCATCTCATAGATGCCGCCGCTCCCGAATCCCGAGCCGGAGTCAATCATGAGCTGGAACTGGAAAGAGTGCCCCAGCTCATGCGCGACCGCATTGAGCCTCTCGTCCTGAATCCTGCCCGGCTCCACCCACAGAGCTCCGATCACATTGTCATAGGAGCCTCCATACACGGTCCCTTCCGTGGTGTAGGTCACCATGACCATCATCTTGTACTTGTCGGCTCCGGAACCCTCTTTTATGAAATGCAGGCCGTCCCGGTAGAGATTGTAGAACTCCTCTCCCTTCTTCGCCAGCTTCTCCGGGTCAAAGGCCATGCTTCCGGCCTTGGCGGGGTCGCTGCCGAAGGACTTCGCCCACATGATTATGAGATTCTCCGTCTCCAGGGAACGTGCATAACAAAAATTGTTCTGCGTGTTGCGGAACCCGTTATTCTTGCGGAATTCCTCCGGAACATAGATTTCCTTGCCCTCCCCGGTCCTCTCGCAGACCGTGGATTCGGGCTCCGGAGCCGGGTCGGGCCCGCTTCCGCTCTCCTTTCCGCAGGAGAGCAGAAGCAGCGGCACCAGGGCTGACAGAAGGAATAACCTTTTCACGGGCTATCTGAGCTTGAACTTATACACCGAGAAACTTCTGCCCTCCAGCTGCTCCTTCAGCACGGTCTGCCCCTTCTCCATATGGACCGGAGCCGTCACCGGAGCCACCTTCTCCTCTCCGTCCAGATTGTCTGCCATGGGGTCGGACGAATGCAGGACGGTCACCGAAGCTTCGGCGATCTCCTCGCCGGCGGGGAGGTTCAGCAGGTTGAGATTCACCGTCTGGGCATAGTTGGAAAGGTTGGCTATCTTGACGATATACTCGCCCTTCTCAGTGTCCTTGACTCCGGATGCATAGAGCATCTTCTGCCCCTCCTTGCCGGCCAGAGGCTTCCCGTTCATGGTCACGTCGATCACGTCGGTGCCCTTGTTGACAGAGTAGAGCTGCTGCACATAGTAGCTGCTGGTCTTCATCACGTCCAGGTTGTCGAACCAGATGAGGTCGGGCCTCCACTGCCATCCCTCCTTGTGGGCCAGCAGGGGAGCGTAGGTGGCCATATAGACCACGTCGGCGTTCCTCTCCAGGCCGGTCATGAAGGCGGCCTCCACCAGAGAAGCGTTGAAATGGTTGAACTTGTGGCCATTCATGCCGTGGCAGGCATATTCTCCGGCAAACACCTTGCTCTTGGACTTGCGGTCATAGCTGTCATAGCGGTCGGCGTTCTTCTCGAAGAAGTTCTCGTTGGCATAGAAATGCTCGTCCACGAGGTCGGCGCCGAGCTTCTTCATCTCGGGCCACAGCTCGTCAAACATCTCGCCGCCATAATAGGGGCCGGACGAGCCGATTATCTTTATGTCGGGATATTTCGCCCTTATGGCCTTCACGAAGGGCTTGAGCCTCTCCACATAGGCCTTTCCCCACTGCTCGTTCCCCACTGCGAGATAATGCATGTTGAACGGCTCCGGATGCCCCAGGGATGCCCTCACGGCGCCCCACTCGGAAGTCACGGGACCGTTGGCGAACTCAATCAGGTCAAGGGCGTCGTCCACATAGGCCTGAATGTCCTTGAGCGGAGCGTGCGGGTTGTCCTCGTCGTCGTTCTCGAACTGGCAGGCCATTCCGCAGCTGATCACCGGCAGCGGCTCGGCCCCGATCTCCTCCGCAAAGCGGAAATACTCATAGAATCCGAGACCATAGGACTGGTAATAGTCGGCGTAGAAGCGGTAGTTCAGGTCATACATCCAGCGGTTCACGTTTATGGGACGGTTCTCCACCGGATACACGGAGTTCTTCCACTGGTATCTGTTCTCCAGAGTCGTGCCCTCCACTATGCAGCCTCCGGGAAATCTGAGCACTGCGGGGTGCAGGTCGGCTATGGCCTGGGCCACATCGGCGCGCAGTCCGTTGGAGTCGCCGCGGAAGGTCTCGGCGGGGAAGAGCGACACATGCTCGACATCCACCGAAGCGTTCTCCTCCCAGGGCTCCAGGTCAATCCTCAGGGTCGCCTTCTCGGAGGTCCTGGGAGAGGTGAAGCGGACGGTGTATTTGGTCCATTCGCCGGAATTGACCTTCACCAGGTCGGAATAGAACCTCTGGTCTTCCTCCATGGAGCTGTTTTCGCACAGATGGAAGACCACGTCCTCCGAAGCGGCCTTTCCGGAAGTCCTGGCCCAGAAAGAGAGGACATATTCATCGCCCTCCTTCAGGCCTATGCCGAAGAAGCCCTCGTTCTCGATGCCCGAAATCATGCGTCCGTGTCCTGGCCAGCCCAGACGGACATAGTGCGGGCAGTTCTCGAACGGTCCGTCGTCCAGGACCGTTACGTTGCCATAGGCTTTCCAGCCCTGCAGAGCCTGGGGGAACTCGAACGAGCGGTTCTTGACCTTCTCGGCATAGAGTCCGCCGTCGGCGCCGAAGTTGATGTCCTCGAAGAAGACTCCGTACATGGTCTTCTGCACCGGATATTTCAGATTTCCGAGGTTTATGTCCACGGTGGCGGGCTGGGCGCCGGCCATGAGGCAGACGAAAAGCGGCAGAGCCGCCGTCAAGAGCTTCCTGTTCATATTATTCGTAATTATAGAGATTCACTTTGGGATGGTTCGAGAAATGCTCGTCCGGGACCTCGAAGAACTCGGCGATGAAGTCATAAAGGCCCTTGTCATAGCGCTCCAGCTCCTCGCGGGTGTTGACCCGGTTGTGCACTCCGTTGGTGTTGGCGACTTCTGTGTTCACGTCATACCAGTCC
>CAVIVH010000075.1:0-6818 GCA_963646185.1 bacterium
CGAATAGACACCCTCCGGGTTCCTGGACATCCTGTAAACGCCCATAGACTCCTCACCCCCGAAATAGTCCGACTCCAGGGTCCCCGCGAAGCCTTCGGCCATGCCGGCGGCAAAAAGCGAGTCCCTGCCGGCGGGATCCTCCATATACACGACCGACATGGACTTGCCGGAAAGGTCAAGTCCCGAATCGGACGGCTGGCGCATGTCAACAAGCATGGAAAAGACATCGGGGCCGCAGGCAGTCAGCCCGAAGACCGCCGAAGCGGCGGCCGCATATGCAAGGAATCGTCTCATCTGTCCAAATCTGATACAAATTCAGCGGTGAGGTCATACTCATCCGCGGAGGTGATTTTAACTTCTATGAATCTGCCGACCATCGCGGAGGCCTCCGCCCCCATGGCCGGATCATATCCGACGATGATTTCCCCGTCCACTTCAGGACTCTCATATTCGCTCCTGCAGACGAGGGAGTCTCCGTTGACGTCGTCCACAAGGACATTCACGGCCGACCCCACACGGGACTGGTTGTAAGCAAATGATATGCCGCTCTGCAGGGTCATCAGCCTGTCGTAGCGGGACTTCTTGGTGGCCGGAGTCACCGAATCCCGGAAATTCTCGGCGGCATAGGTCCCCTCCTCTTCGGAGTATCTGAAGGCGCCCATCCTCTCGAACTTCGCCTCGCGGACAAACTCCATCAGCTCCTCGAACTCCTTGCGGCCCTCGCCGGGATGCCCCACTATGAAGGTGGTTCTCAGGGCTATGCCAGGGACCTTCTCGCGCATCTTTGCAATCAGCGCCCTCGTCCAGGCCCCGTCCACATGGCGGTGCATGTTGGAGAGCACCTTGTCGGAGACATGCTGGAGCGGGATGTCGAGGTAGCGGCACACCTTGGGGTTGGCGGCCATCTGGTCGATCACGTCTTCGGGGAAGCCGTCGGGATAAGAATAATGGATGCGGATCCACACTATGCCCTCGATTTCCGACAGCCTGGCCAGCAGCTCGCCCAGCGCCCTGCGGTGATAGAGGTCCAGACCGTAGTAGGTAGTGTCCTGGGCTATCAGAATCAGTTCTCTGACGCCGTCGCGGGCCAGTGCCGTGGCCTCGGCGACGATGCGCTCCATCGGCACGGAACGGTGCGCGCCCCTGATGAAGGGAATGGCGCAGTAGGAACAGCGCCTGTCGCAGCCTTCGGAGATTTTGACATAGGCATATGCGTGATGCCTGCCGGTGCGCAACCTGCCGGCATCCACGTCGGGCACCGGGTCTCCGCCGAGCGCCTTCACTATGGGCAGGAAGTCTCTGGCCCCGTACCATTCGTCCACTTCGGGAATCAAGCCGGGCAGCTGGTCCATGTAACGCTGTGACAGACAGCCGCATACCATAAGCCGTCCCACCTCGCCGCCCTTGCGCCTGGCGGCCGCGGCGAGAATAGTGTTCACGGACTGCTCCTTGGCGTCGCCGATGAAGCCGCAGGTGTTGATGAGCAGACAATCGACCTTGCCGGAGTGATCCTCCGGCAAGATCGTGTATTTGTCAGCAACCCGGGCCAGCAGATGCTCGGTATCGACCGTGTTCTTGGAACAGCCCAGGGTTATGACCTGTAGAGTCTTCTCGGGCATCGGTATGTTATTCGTTTTCAGGCTCGGCTTCGGCAGCCTCGGACTCCTTCTTCCTGTCCTCGTCGGTCATGAAGTCCAGGGAAGCGTGGTTTTTCAGGTCATTATACCATGTCACGACCTTCTTCATATGCGAGACATAGAACCTGTCGGCGTCATAGTCGGGAACCGCCTTGGCGAAGAGCTCCTTCAGAGCGTCGGCCGGAGCCTTTGCACCCGGGGCGTCTGCGTCGCCGAGCACCTCATGGAGCTTGGTGAACACGTCCTTAAGCTTCATCTCGCCTTCGGCGGTGTAGATGCTTATGTCCTCAAGGGTGGAGACCTTGTTCTTCATTCCCACGACGGTGCGGCCGCCGTTTGCGAGCGACTCCACGACAACGCCGTTTCTGGCCTGTGCAATATAGAGATACAGACCGCTCTGTCCCGAGACGGAAATCACGCGGGCGAGATCAGTTTTCTTAGAATTTTCCATATCAGTCTTTTATTTCGCGCCGTGCTCCGGCGCAGGGTTCAAACAATTCGTAAAGATAATAATTTAAACGCAATGTCAGTCCTCACCCTCATCAGTTCCAGGGTGGAGTCGTTGTTTATGACGGCGTCGATCCGGGACAGGTCGAACTTCTGGGCGGCTATCCTGCGCATCACGGCCTCTGCCGGCGCACTGTCCCTGGCGCAGGCCCTCGCGAGACGCTGCTCCAGCGGCGCGGTCACCAGCACCGCCGCGTCATAGACCTTGCCGAAAACGGCCTTTTCCATAACGGTGGCCGATTCCATAACCACGAAGGGCGGCAGGCCGAGATAGCCCCGCCAGCCGCGCGGGTCCCGAGAGTCCCGCCATGCGGCGAAGTCGTCCCTCACAGCGGGAAGGACTATGGATTCCACAAGGGCGAGGGCCCGGGGGGAAGAGAAGATGACGCCGGCGAGCCGGGGCCTGTCGAGGGTGCCCGATTCCGTCCTGAGCGGAAGCCCCAGAGCCTGCTCGAGCCGGTCCACAAGGGCCGGATCCCTGTCATAAAGGGCTTTGGCGGAGGAGTCGCTGTCATAGACCGGCACTCCCCTTTCGGCCAGATATGCAGCGACGGCCGATTTGCCGCTGCCTATTCCGCCGGTCAATGCGACGACTCTGAATTTCCCGTCCATAGCAAGAAAGGTCAGCGGTCGCTCTCGACGCAGTCGAACAGCTCCGGCTCCATCCTGTAGCCGATCACTCCGGGCGGCACTGAGTCGCAGCGGGCTATGCAGTCTCCGCCGAGCGAGCCGGAGAAGTCGTTGTAGTCAATATAGAAGGACATGCTTTCCGCAGGGTCGGATATGACCGGGAAAGAGCATCGGAAGGTGACGTGCGCGGTGGAGGGATAGATGACGAGGGCCTTGTTCTTGGGGACATTTCTCTCGCCTATCTTCATGTCGGCGTTTATCTCCACATAGCGCTGCACCGAGACTGTGTATTCGGCGCTGACGTCGGACAGCCGCACGTCCTTGGACGCTTCGAGCTTCACCTCCCCGTGCACGTCGCTGCGGAGGTTGTCCAGGCTGAACGGCCGGGTATAGACCCGGTCTATGCTTTCGAGATGATAGGGCTCGCCATAGACGGTGACCGAGTCGGGCCTGAGCCGCAGGCCGCCCACTACCATATACTGGGGACGGCAGCTGAGGGTATAGACCGGATGCACCGGCACCTTCTTGCTGTTCTCGAAGGGGAAGCGGAAGGTGAGGGACCCGGACACGAAGGTCTCCATGCCGGCCCTGTCGCCGAAGATTTCCTTGGCATAGCGGGTGAGGGAGGCGGAGGTGATGTGGAAAATTTCGCCGCCGTCGCTCTGCAGGTCCTCGGGCGAGAAATACACCTGGACGGGGGCCTTTTCGCTGGCGTTGTCGAGACGCAGCAGGTCAAATCCCCTGGTGTGGCACCGGGCCATGACCACGGCCGTGTTGGACGAGACGTCCTTGTGGCCCTCGATGTTGCTCTGGGCCACTATGGGCACGCTGACGACCTTGGTGTAGTTCAGAGTGAGGTTGTATATGAGCCAGACACAGAAAGCCAAAAGGAGAGACAACAGAAATCCTGTCATGTCCCTCCCGTTTCTGTTCAAAAAAGAACTTATTCTGTCTATGCCCATATTCCGGAAAAGGTTTTGTCCCTGTCTGGAACTAGTCCGGCCCCTACTTGGGCTGGGTCTCGGAGAAGTCTCTGACGAGCGAGGACTTGTCCACGCGGAGCTTCACGTCGCCGTCCACCTTGAGGAGGACCGTCTTTTCCTCGACGCTGTCCACAGTGCCGTAGATGCCTCCGGCGGTGACCACCTTGTCGCCTTTCTTGAGTTCGGAACGGAATTTTTCAAGAGCCTTCTGCTGCTTGCGCTGCGGACGGATCATGAAGAACCACATGATGACGAAGATTGCGAGAAGCATTATCCACATGGAAGCACCGGACGCTGCGGCGCTCTGCGTGGAAGCAGTCTGAAGAACGGTTGATAGTGTTGTCATTGTCTATTGATTTTGAATTGTTTCGGCAGATGTCTGGGTGAGCCTGTCCAGCAGTCCGTTGACGAACTGGCGGCTCTTGGGCGAGCAGTAGAACTTGGAGATCTCCACATATTCGTTGAGGCTCACCTGGCGGGGAATCTCCGGGAAACTGGAGGTCTCGGCGACTCCGAGCGCGATGATGGCGAGGTCGGCGGCGAACAGCCTGTCCCTGTCCCAGTCGGGCACGGCCTCGGTCACCTTGGCGAAGGTGGCCTCATAGCCGGTGAAGGCACAGGTGAGCAGCTTGCGCACAAAGGCCCTGTCGCTGTCCACGGCGGCGCCGGGGTTCTTCTTCAGGGTCTCCTCGCTCTGGTAGAGCTCGGGAAGGCGCCATCTGCGGCCGCGGCCCAGGTCGTCCATGGTCCGGCAGTCCCACATGAGCGCATAGCCCAGGTCGTCGAGCCAGTAGATGGAGAGGTCCTCCATTATGGCGTGGAGCTCGGGGCTGTCCTCGAACTCGTTCTCATAGATCTTTCTGAAAAGGGCGCAGTCCTCTCGGAGCGAGCGGCCGGGCGCCTCCATATATTTCTTATAGTAGTCGCTGGCGGCCACAGAGTCCATGGTCTTGGTGACGAAGAGGTCATATCTCTCCCACGAGAGCTTCTTCTTGGCGAGCAGCTTCTGAAGGTCGGGATCGTTTGCAAGAAGGGGCGCCAGCATATTGTCGGCGAACTTCTCGTTCGGGTTCAGGTCTTCCTCGGTGGGGCTGATCTTGGAACGGGCGGCCTCTATGCGCTTCCTGGCCTCCGCGGTGAGCGGGCCGGCTATGGCAAGCATGAACAGATAGAGGTCCCTGACCGATTCGCAGGACCTGTCCAGCTCGGCCAGAGCCTCCTCAAGAGACATCCCTCCCCTTACGGCATATTCATACAGCACCTTGAAGGCCTTGATCCTGAGGATTCTTCTGTTCAGCATAGGTTTTTTGTTTGAATTATCCTTGCAAAGATAACGCAATAATCGAAAATTTCTCTAAATTTGAGTCCATATGTGAAGCCATACTTAACCAAAATACTGAATTATGTACAGAGAAGACTACGATGAAGGTTATGGCCAGGACTATTCCTCGGAAGAAGTCTATTCGAAGCCTGTCAAAGCCGGAAAAAGGACCTACTTCTTCGATGTTAAGGCCACGAAGAACAACAGCGACTATTACCTCACCATAACTGAGAGCAGGAAGAGAGTGGAGCGCGACGGCCGCATTTCCTACGACAAGCACAAGATTTTCCTCTATAAGGAGGATTTCGAGAAATTCTCGGACGGTCTGCACGACGCCGTCGATTTCATATTGAGCAAATGCCTCAAGAATGTTCCCGACGGAGGCTATGAGCACAGGAACGTCGAGGGAAAAGAGTCCGGAGAAGAGCAGTTCTGAATCTCTTTTCCTATCTTTGCCCTGAGACGCCGTCCCGGAGACGGCCTCTAACTGACACGGAAAAATGGGCAGAACTATACTCAGAAATATTGTCTGCGGCGGTGTGCTTTCCGATATCACCGTCGCGGACGATTTGATTGAAGACATATCCCCGGCCGGGAGCCGCGCCGGCGACGGCTGCGAAGTGTTCGACTGCGGCGGCAAGACGGCGGTGCCGGGATTAGTGAACATGCACACCCATGCGGCCATGTCCCTGATGAGGGGCGTCCAGGAGGACGTCGCCCTGCAGAGCTGGCTCGGCAACATATGGGACCTGGAGTCGAAGATAGACTCCGAATTCGTCTACTGGGGCACCAAGGCCGCCTGCCTGGAAATGGTCAGGACCGGCACCCTCACCTTCAACGACCAGTACTGGCATTCCCCCGCGGCCCGCAGGGCGGCCGCCGAGTGCGGCATCAGGGGCGTCTTCTCCTATGTCGTGATGGACAAGAACAATGCGGATGAGGCGGCGCGCCAGAAGGAGCAGTGCGAGAGATTTTATGAAGAGTCGCTTTCCCTGAAGGACGGCTCGAAGTTCGGCATGGCCTTCCACGCGGTCTATTCCGTGAGCGAGGAGATGATGCTCTGGGCCAGCGACTTCGCCAGACGCCACAATCTCACGCTCCACATACACCTGAGCGAGACCGAGAAGGAGGTCCGGGACTGCAGGGAGGCCCACGGAGGCCTTTCCCCGGTGGAATATCTCGACGCGCTGGGCATCCTGGACAGCAAGGTGATTGCGGCGCACACCCTCTGGCTGAGCGCCGATGACGTGAGAATCCTCGGAGAGCGCTGCGTCAGCTGCGTCCACAACATAAACTCCAACACCAAGCTCGCATCGGGCTACAGATTCCTCTATAATGAGCTTCGCGACGCCGGGGCCAATGTCTGCCTGGGCACGGACGGCTGCGCATCGTCCAACAATCTGGACATGCTGGAGGCCATGAAGAACTCGGCCCTGTTCCAGAAGGCCTGGAGGAACGACCCCAAGTCCATGCCGCTGCATGAGCTGGTGGACATGGCGACGGTGAACGGGGCGAGAGCCCTGGGCATAGACACGGGCCGGCTGGAGAAGGGACACAAGGCGGACATTCTCATCGTGGACACCAACAGCAGCTTTTTCCTGTCGCCGGGCTCGTTCATGGCCAATCTGGTGTACTCGGCTCACAGCGACTGCATCGACTCCGCCATGTGCGGGGGCCGTTTCGTAATGAAAAACAGAGTCGTGCCCGGAGAGAAGGAGATTCTCTCGGGAGCACGCGAAT
>CAVIVH010000076.1:0-6783 GCA_963646185.1 bacterium
GGTCAAGGCAGCGGGCGCGGAGGTAAGGATTTCCGGAAAATTCGTACTCTCCGCACTTCCCGACAACTCCCCCGCCCTATAATTGTGAAAAACCGAAAGTTGTGAGAAGGATTTTGTGCGTATTGTTTTTTGCGGCCCTCTGCCATGCCGCCGCCGGCCAGAACGGCGAAGCTGCTAACGGGGACCGGCTGACCGACAGCGTCTCGGAGCAGGCGGCGGCCGGAACAGGGGCTGATGCGGCCGGCAGGCAGGAGGCGGCGGGTGCCGCCGGCCAGAGCGGCGAAGCTGCTAACGGGGACCGGCTGACCGACAGTGTCTCGGAGCAGGCGGCGGCCGGAACAGGGGCTGATGCGGCCGGCAGGCAGGAGGTGGCGGGTGCCGCCGGCCAGGTGGCCGGAACGGCCGGGGGGCATGATGCAACCGGCGGGCGGAAATCGGCGCCCGGCCCCGGCCAGAACGGCGGGGCGGTCCACGGGATAATGGTGATAACGGGGGCGGAGTCGGAGGAGGCGCTGTCGGAGCAGGTGCTGGAGAGGTTTGAGGTGCTGGCGCGGCGCCCGCTGAGAATCAATATGATGGACATGCGGGAGCTCTCGTCCTGCGGGCTGTTCTCGCTGTACCAGACAGCCACCCTGCTCGACTACCGCAGCACCCACGGCGACATCCTGTCGCTGCAGGAGCTCGCCGCAGTGGACGGCTTCGGAAGCGAGCTGGCCGGAGCGCTGGCACCTTATATAGCCTTCGACTCGGCACTGCTGCCGGGCCAGAAGGACCGCTCGCCCATAAGCCTTTCGGCAGAGGCGGTCACATCGGTCAAGAACGGACTGACCTCCATCAAGGGCAAGTATCTGCTGGAGGGCGGAGACAGTTTTTCGGCCTTCGCGGCGTTCAAGGGAGAATCATATTCCTTCCATGCCGCCGGCAGCGGCCGCAAGCATCTGAGGAAGGTCATCGCCGGGGACTTCAACGCCCGTTTCGGGCAGGGACTCACGATGTGGAACGGATTCTCGCTCAGCGGGATGTCCTCCCCTTCCTCGCTGTACCGGCGGGCCACCATGCTGCGCCCGTCCACCTCATGGACCGACACGGGGCTGCGCGGTGCGGCCGCGGAACTGGCTTTCGGGTCGGTCTCGGTCTCCACCTTCGTGTCACTGCCGGCGCTGAGGGAGTATATGGAGGGCAAGGGCGCGTTCCGGGAGGAGTTTTTGCCGGGCGCGAATGTCACTCTATTCCTCCGGAACGGGCAGCTGTCGGTGACCGGAGTCGGCGAGATTGGCAGCGCCGGCGACGGGAATGGCAGCGCCGGCGACGGCGGAAAGACGGGGAGCGCCGGCAACAATAATAGCGCCGGCAGGAAAGACGGCACTCTGCGCGCCGGGCTGGACGGACGCTTGTGTATCAGGGGCATAGACATCTTCGGCGAAGTGGCCGCGGACTTGAGATCAAAGAGCATCGCGGCCGTCGGAGGGGCGGTCTTCCCCATCGGGGAATGCTCGATAGGCGCCGCCGGCCGCTATTATCCGCAGAGCTATTCTTCCACTCTGCTGGGCGCGGTCCGCTCCGGGAGCAAGGTGGCGGACGAGGCCGGCGGAACGCTTTCCTTCCAGCGGAAAACTCTCGTGCTGTGTGCCGACTGGTACCGGAAGCTCTCCACTTCGCGCGACCAGCTGAAGCTTTCCGCCACCGGGGACTTCGCCCTCGGGAAAAGCCTGACGCTCCGCCCGAAAGCCGCCGCAAGGCTGCGCACGGGGGACGACCCGGCACGAATCGACTGCCGGAGCGACGTCATCTATAAGCACGGCTTCTGGACAGGCACGGCGCGGCTGAACTGGCTCCGCTGCGAGCGGGACGCCTTCCTGGGCTATCTGGAGGGCGGCTATGTCTCGGACCGGTTCAAGGTCCATGCCCGGGGCACGATTTTCCGCATCGACAAGTGGAATGACCGGATCTATGCCTATGAACGGGGCGTGCCGGGGAGTTTCAGTATCCCGGCCTATTACGGCCGCGGCTGGGGGCTGAACATCACCGCCGGCTGGAAGCCCTCTCTCGGCCGCGCCCGGCTCCGGCTCTATGCCAGCGGCAATCTGGTCACCTATCCCTGGCTCTCCCCCGGCCAGACCTCCCCAAAGCCCTCCCGCCTCAGCCTCTCCCTCTCCGCCGCCCTCTCCCTCTGACCGCCAGGCGGTCGGCACCTAAGGAAGTTTTCGGCTATCGCCTCCGGCGACCTGTGGCCGCCCGCGGCCTCATGAGCGGTGGTGGAATGAGCGAAGCGAAGGTCGCCGGAGGCGATAGCCGAAAACGATATGAGAATCAACAGACAGTCGGGGACAGCGGCGGAGACGAAAAAAGGGCCTGCCGAGAGGCAGACCCTGTAGGATGGCAGGCTTCTGAAAGCCGCCTGAAAAGCTTCAGAAATTACTTCGTGATGACACGAGCCATCTCGAGCACCTTGTTGGAATAACCCCACTCGTTGTCATACCAAGCGCAGACCTTCACGAAAGTGGGATCCAGCTGGATACCGGCCTTCTCATCGAAGATGGAAGTGTGGGAGTTGCCACGGAAGTCGGTGGAGACCACAGACTCGTCGGTGTAACCGAGAATGCCCTTGAGCTCGCCCTCGGAAGCAGCCTTCATGGCCTTGCAGATGTCCTCATAAGAGACGGGCTTTGCAAGCTCGCAGGTGAGGTCAACGAAGGAAACGTCGGATGTGGGGACGCGGAGCGACATGCCGGTGAGCTTGCCGTTAAGAGCGGGGAGGACCTTGCCCACAGCCTTTGCAGCGCCAGTGGAAGAAGGGATGATGTTCTCGAGGATTCCGCGGCCGCCTCTCCAGTCCTTCTTGGAAGGAGCGTCAACGGTCTTCTGGGTAGCGGTGGCAGCATGAACGGTGGTCATGAGGCCGCGGACAATGCCGAAGTTGTCGTTGAGGACCTTGGAGATGGGAGCAAGGCAGTTGGTGGTGCAGGAAGCGTTGGAGATGATGTCCTGACCTGCATAGGTCTTGTGATTCACACCATAGACGAACATGGGAGTGTCGTCCTTGGAAGGAGCTGACATGATGACCTTCTTAGCGCCGGCCTGGATGTGCTTGCGGGCCTTCTCATCGGTGAGGAAGAGACCAGTGGACTCGACCACCACCTCTGCGCCCACTTCGTCCCACTTCAGGTTGGCGGGATCCATTTCGGCGGTCAGACGGATTCTCTTACCGTTGACAATCATTGTGGAGTCTTCCACAGACACTTCGCCCTTGAATGCTCCGTGAACAGAGTCATACTTGAGCATGTAGGCGAGATAAGCGGGATCGAGAAGATCGTTGATGCCCACGACCTCGATGTCGTTGGAGAAATTCTCAACAGCTGCACGGAAAACCATACGACCGATACGGCCAAATCCGTTGATACCAAGTTTTACCATATTTTTAGATGTATTTAAAGTTGACTATATACGCTACTAAACATGTTTAACCGCCGCAAAGGTAAAAAATTATTGGGATAAATAAGTATCTTTGCGCGAAGTTTTTTTGGGTTAAACGATAAACAGACAGCACGATGCATATACTCATAACAAACGACGACGGATACACGGCCAAAGGCCTGGCCACGCTGGTGAAAATGGCCCGCCAGTGGGGCGATGTCACCGTCGTCGCCCCCAAAAGCCCCCAGTCCGGAATGGGCATGGCGGTGAACCTCGGGATCAAGCGCCTGGCCTACAGAGACCTCGGCACAAGGGACGGAGTGAAATGGTCCTATCTGGACGCCACCCCCGCCAGCTGCGTGAAGTTCGGGCTCTACTCCATGGACCACAGGCCCGACCTGATACTGAGCGGAATCAACCACGGCTCCAACGCCACCACCGGCGCCTGCTACTCCGGCACCCTGGGTGCCTGCCAGGAGGGCACCGTCAACGGCATCCCCTCCATCGGGGTGTCGCTGGCCACCGGCAAGGCCGACGCCGACTTCTCCGCAGTGGAGAAATATTTCCCGGAGATTTTCCACAAACTCATGGCCGGTCTCCCCGCCCGCAAGGGAGTCTATTATAACGTCAACTTCCCCGTCCTGGCTCCCGAAGAGATTAAGGGCGTGAGGGTCACCACCATGGGTATCGGCCACTGGGTCAAGGAGTTCACCGGCTGGGACCCGGACCTGATCCGCAAGGACGGCATAGCCCGCCAGGGAGCGCCGATGCTCTTCCCCGAGCCTGAGGAGGGCGAGGTGATGTATATGATGCGCGGCGACTATGTCGATGACGCCGGCAACGGCCCGCTGGCCGACAACCACGCGATGGCAGACGGCTATATAGCCGTGACCGCCCTCAATGTCTTCAACGCCGACCGCGAGGAGGAGGTCCGTCTCAGGGCCGGAGGTCTTGACGAGGATTTCAGAGCATAAGTCCATGAAATACTATATCATAGCCGGCGAAGCCTCCGGCGACCTGCACGGCTCGAACCTCATGAAGGGGCTCTATGCCGAGGACGGTGCCGCCGACATCCGCTTCTGGGGCGGCTCGCTGATGAAGGCCGTCCATGACGCGCACCAGAGCGGTGAAGGCCTGGTGAGGGACTATAACGAGGGTGCGGTGATGGGCTTCAGCCAGATAATCCTGCACATAGGCTCGTTTATGCGCAAGTTCCGCGACTGCTGCGAGGACATAATGCGCTTCCGGCCCGATGCGGTGATTCTGATCGACTATCCGGGCTTCAATTTCCGTGTGGCCGAGTTCGCCCACAAGAAGGGCTTCCGGGTGTTCTACTATATCGCCCCGAAGGTGTGGGCCTCCAGGGAGGGCCGCATCAGGAAGCTGAAGGCCTGTGTGGACAAGCTTTTCATAGTTTTTCCTTTCGAAAAGGCCTATTTCGACCGGAAGCAGGTGCCATATGTCTATAAGGGCAATCCGCTGATCGACGCCATCGACGGGTCGGAGGGCATGAGCATGGAAAAGCCGGCCTATCTGAAGGCCTGCGGCCTGGAGGACCGGCCGATAATCGCCATTCTGGCGGGGTCACGCAAGGGCGAGGTGAGCGGCATGATGCCGGTGTGCGCCGCCTTTGCGGACATGATGCACCGCACTGAGAAATATGCGGACCATCAGTTTGTCGTGGCCGGAGCGCCTTCCCGGTCTATGGCGGATTATGCGCCCTGGCTGAAGGGCCGGGAGGACTATCTGAAGGTGGTTTTCGGCCAGACCTATGCGACCATACGCTTTGCCGAGGCGGCGGTGGTGAATTCGGGGACGGCGTCGCTGGAGACCTGTCTGATCGGGACGCCGCAGGTGGTGGCATATTCCGGATCAGCGTTCAACTTCAATGTGGCCAAACAGATAATCAAGATTGACAGCATAAGCCTGGGGAATCTGATTCTGGGCCGGAAGTCGTTCAAGGAGCTGATTCAGTATTATTTCACTCCGGAGACAGTGTTCTGCGAGGTGAGGAGGCTGCTGGAGGACAGGGAGTACCGCGAGACTATGCTTGCGGACTTCGCCGAAATCCGTTCCCGTCTGGGCGGTTCCGGCGCTTCCTCCGCCGTCGCCTCCGCCATGATCGAAGAGCTTCGAAAGCCAGTAAAAGCCTGAGGCCCGTTAATACTCCCTGGGACCGAAGATGGCGGTGCCGACGCGGACCATGGTCGCGCCATATTCGAGCGCGATCTTATAGTCCTGAGACATGCCTATGGACAGCTCCCGGAACTCCGTGAGCGCGGGATACTCCCGCTGCAGAGCCGTCTTGAGAGCCGATATCCGCGCAAAGTCGGCGCGTATCACCGCCTCGTCGGGCGTGTTCGTCGCCATGCCCATAAGCCCGCAGAAAACTATGGAGCCATAATCGGCGGCATGGTCCAGAATCCCGCGGATTTCCTCCTCCGAGAAGCCGTGCTTGGTCTCCTCCGCCCCCAGATGAAGCTCCAGCAGGCAGCGTATCTGCTTCGAATTCGCCCTGCCCCAATCATCCACTGCGCGCAGAAGACGCTCAGAATCAATCGACTGGACCATATAGGCATAAGGCAGGACCATCTTGATCTTGTTGGTCTGCAGATGGCCGATGAAATGCCAGCGGATATCGGCCGGCAGCTGCGGAGCCTTCTCATGCAGCTCCTGCGGACGGTTCTCGCCGAACAGGCGCTGGCCGGCGTCATAGGCCTCCTGAAGGACGGGCACCGGATGGAATTTCGAGACTGCTATAAGCCCGACTCCGCCGGGGACCGAAGAACGGACCCGGCGGAGATTTTCAACTACATCAGACATATCGCTATATCTATGCGCCTGTTTTTTATCGGCGCTGTTTCTTCTGCTGTTCCTGAAGAGCCTTCTGCTGCATCTTCTGTGCCTCCTCGAGCCTCTGCTGCCATTTCGACTTGGGCAGGGGTTTGTTACGCGAGGCGGCGACCTTGGCCAGAATCTCGTCGGGCTTGACCACGAACTTCCTCAGAATCCAGTTCTGCAGCATCATGAAGAGGTTGCTGAGCAGGTAGTAATAGCTGAGGGCTGCGGAGAGGCCGTTACAGATGAAGAACATCATGATGGGCATCATATAGATGCTCATGAACCTCATCGTGGCGGCGTTGGGGTCGTTGGCCGAGGTCTGGCTCTGGATAGTGATCTTGGAATAGAAGAACATGGTCAGGGCCATGAGCAGGGCGAAGAGCGAAAGATGGTCGCCGAGCAGAGGGACCCTGGTGCCGAAGTCCACTATCGAGTCATAGGCCGAGAGGTCCTCGCACCAGAGGAAAGGCTGCTGGCGCAGCTCGATGGATGCAGGGAAGAAACGGAACATGGCCCAGAGTATAGGGA
>CAVIVH010000077.1:0-6736 GCA_963646185.1 bacterium
TACATTGTCCGCGGGGTGAAGCCGGACGCCGACACGCTGAAGCACTGCATAATGCGTCCTTCGCTCACGGCCGAATACCTCCGCGGCGGGGACTGCATCCCTGTCCCGAAGCGCAGAAGGCTGGGCAACGGGCTGTCGATAGGCATAAGGGGAGCCAGGGGCAACAATCTGAAGAATGTGAGCATAGACATTCCGCTCGGCTGCTTCGTGGGAATCAGCGGGGTGAGCGGAAGCGGCAAGTCTTCGCTCATCAACGAGACCCTGATGCCGGTGGTCAAGAACCGGCTCTACCGTTCCAAGCTGAAGGCCCTGCCATATGACGAGATATTGGGCATCAAGAACATAGACAAGCTGATCGAGATTGACCAGAGCCCCATCGGGCGCACGCCCAGAAGCAATCCGGCCACTTTCACCGGGGTGTTCAACGACATCCGCAGCCTCTACGCTGACACCATAGACGCCAAGGTCCGCGGCTTCGGGGCCGGAAGGTTTTCGTTCAATGTAGCCGGCGGCCGCTGCGAGGCGTGCAAGGGCGCCGGAATCAAGGTGATCGAGATGAATTTCCTGCCTTCGGTCAATGTGGTCTGCGAGGAATGCGGAGGCCGCCGCTATAAGGAGGACACCCTGGCGGTGCACTATAAGGGCAAGACAATCAACGATGTACTGAACATGCCCATCTCGGAGGCGGCGGAGTTTTTCGGCAGCATACCCAAGATTTATCAGAAGCTGAAGGCGCTGGACGACGTGGGTCTGGGCTATGTGACCCTGGGCCAGTCGGCCGTGACCCTTTCGGGCGGCGAGAGCCAGAGGATGAAGCTGGCCGCCGAGCTGTTCAGGAATGCGAGCGGCAGCACTCTCTACATCCTGGACGAGCCCACGACAGGGCTTCACTCCGACGACATAAAGGTGCTGCTGGGAGTGCTGCAGAAGCTTGTGGACCAGGGGAATACGGTCGTCATAATAGAGCACAACCTGGATGTGCTCAAGTCGGTGGACTATATTTTCGACCTCGGGCCGGACGGAGGCCGCAAGGGCGGCATGGTCGTGTCCCAGGGCACTCCTGAGGACGTGGCCGCGGACCGGAATTCGGTCACCGGACCTTTCCTCCGCGAGGTGCTCTGACGGGATTTCCCGCCTTTCGGGCATTCCCTTTGCAGGGGAACGGGAGAATTTTTACTGAAAGACAAATGGAGAAGAACACAAGAGAAAGTCTGCAGATTTTCTGCGTCAACGACGGCAAGAGACACACCATAGAGGCCGGTTCCACCCTTCTTGAAGCATCGCGGAAGTGGTGCAGGACGGTCAGGGACGAGCGCTCGGGCAATGAGCTTCCGGTTCTCGCCGCGCTGGTGGACCAGAAGATCAAGGACCTGAATTTCCGCAATTACAACCCCCACCGGGTGGAGTTCGTGACCTATGCCAATCCGGAAGGCCGCCGCTGCTATATCCGCTCGCTCTGCTTCGTGCTGCAGAAGGCCGTCTCCGAGCTGTATCCCGACAAGGTGCTTCTGGTGGAGCATTCTCTCCCCAGCGGCCTCTACTGCGAAATCGCCGACATAGACCCTGAGACCGGCAAGAGGTGCGGAATCCATTTCCTGAAAGACGAGGAGGTGGACGCGCTCAAGACCAGGATGCAGGAGCTGATAGACGCGGACCTGCCCTTCACCAGCGGCAAGCTCATGGCGGAGGATGCAGACAGGCTGTTTCTCTCTCACCATCAGGCCGACAAGTCCCGCCTGTTCAACAGCCTCGGACTCTATACGACGGTAATCTATTATCTGGACGGTCTGGGTGACACTTTCCACGGGCCGCTGGTCACTTCCACGGGCTTTATCAAGGTGTTCGACCTTTCCGCCTTCAGCAGCGGCCTGTGCCTGCAGCCGCCGCTCATAAGCAATTTCAACAAGACGATGCCCATGCGCCGTCAGTCCAAGATCGCCGGCTCGCTCGAGGAATATAACCAGTGGTGCCAGGTGGTGGGAATCCACGGGCTCGGCTCGCTGAACACGGCCATAGACATGGGCAAGGCCGTGGATATCATCAATATATCCGAGTCGCTCCACGAGAGGAAATATGCAATGATTGCGGACATGATCTGGCAGAGGCGCGACAAGGTGAAGATAGTGTTCATCGCGGGGCCTTCTTCCAGCGGCAAGACTTCTTCGTCGCTGAGGATAGCTCTCCAGTGCAAGGTGCTGGGGCTCAACCCGAAGGTGATCGAGCTGGACAATTATTTCCGCGACAGGGACGACACGCCCCTGGACGAGAACGGGGAGAAGGACTTCGAGTCGCTCGGAGCCATGGACCTCGACTGCTTGAACAGCCAGCTGAACGACCTGCTGGAGGGGAAAGAAGTGGAAGTCCCCACGTATGACTTCAAGGAGGGCCGCAGGGTCTGGTCGGGCAGGCGGCTGAAGCTGGAAAAGGATGACATTCTCATAATGGAGGGCATCCACGCGCTGAATCCGGACATGACTCCGGGGGTGGACAACAGCAGGATTTTCAGGGTCTATGCGTCTGCCCTCACTTCGCTCCATCTGGACGAGAACAACAATATCTCCACTTCCGACAACCGCCTGTTGCGGCGTATGGTGCGCGATAACAGGGTGCGCGGCATTTCGCCCGAATCCACCATCATGCGCTGGCCCAGCGTGAGGCGCGGCGAGGTGCGCAACATCTTCCCGTTCCAGGAGAACGCCGACGTGATTTTCAATTCGGCGCTGGTCTTCGAACTGCCTCTGCTGCGCTATTATGCCGAGCCTCTGCTGCGCAGAATCGCCCCCAATTCGGAGGCCTATCCGGAGGCGGCCAGGATGCTGAAGTTCCTCAGCTTCATCAAGCCGCTGCAGCCTTCTGAGATTGCGGCGATTCCGCCCACTTCCATAATGCGCGAGTTCATCGGCGGGCAGACGCTCTGACGCAGGACTTTTGCCGGATATGGGGCCTTTTCGGGCATATGTCTATGATTTTTCCGGAGCCGTGGCGGATGAGGGGCTCGGGGAGGGTTTCGTGTGGGTGGACTGCAGGGACATTCCCGGGACCAACTGTTACTGCGACTCTGATGCCGCCGGCGAAATCGTCAGACGGATGGAGACTGTCGCTTCTGACTGCCTGAACATCAACTGGATAGATACCGGCGACTATCATTATCTCAGCCTTTTCACCGTGGAGCGTTTCCTGGGGATGAATCCGGGGACGCCGGTGGACCTGGTCCTTTTCGACCGTCACCCGGACATGCAGCCCGCGGCCTTCGGCGACATCCTGAGCTGCGGGGGCTGGGTGCGGTCGCTGCTGGAAAGGAATCCGGCCGTGCG
Organism: bacterium; assembly: GCA_963646185.1. GTDB lineage: Bacteria > Bacteroidota > Bacteroidia > Bacteroidales > UBA932 > Cryptobacteroides. Next base: position 3,315 of record CAVIVH010000077.1, read on the forward strand.
GCGCGCGGTGATTGCGGGCATAGACCCGAAACTCATGGTAGAATGCCATATGGGCGGAGATGTCTCTGTGTCTGGCTGTCAGCGGGTTGCGGTGTTCCCGGAGGGGACGGAGCCGGACTGGAGCGGGCTCAGGGGGCATATGGTCTATGTTTCCATAGACCGGGATGTCCTTCTTCCTTCTGAGGCCCGGACCGACTGGGACCAGGGCTCCATGACCATGGACGCTCTTGAGGGATATCTGCGCTCGATAGCCGGTCTTGCTTCGGGCATCGCCGGCGTGGACATATGCGGGGGCGTTTCGCGGGAGAAGGGCGGCACTCCGGCGGACTTTGCCCTGAACCGGCGGAGTTCTGTCCGCATTTTCAATGCAATAAAATCCATTCTGTATGAATAAGCGTTTTGTTTTGACCGCGGCCTGTGCGCTCGCGTTGGTTTCCTGCGGCGGCGGGAAGGATATCAATCTGGACGAGGGCTCTGTGGCTCCCGGCACTTTTTCGCTCAATACTCTGTCTGACAAGAGGCTGGTCAGCGGGGCGTCTTCGGCGCGGCAGATGCTGATGGACGGATACACGATTATGCGCAGTCCGGTCACTGAAGGTCAGTGGGCCGAGGTGATGGGGGACAGGGCTTCTGATCCGGATGCTCCCAAGGCCATGGTTTCCTATGACGACTGTGTGAAGTTCGCGAAGAAGCTTTCGAAGGCCGCGGGGAGGGATTATATGGTCCCGACCGAGGCGATGTGGGAGTATGCCGTGAAGAGCGGGGTTGTTTCGCCGGACTCGGGGGTGAGGGAATGGACTTCGTCGGAGTCTTCTGATGTGGACGGTGCCAGGGTGGTGCGCAGCGCGAAGGAGAGGGAGAGTGTTCCGGCCTATACCAGGGGACCCATTGTGTTCAGGGTGGCGGCGGCCGACGGGACGGTGTGTCCGGAGGATGTGGTTGCGGCCATGAAGGGCGTGCAGGTTTCCAAGGAGACGGTGTCGGATGGTGAGACTGTGACGGTCAACGGAGTGGAGTTCAGGATGATGGGGATTCCGGGCGCAACTCTGGCGGCAGGCGGCACTGCGGAGCAGGGACAGTATGCCGACGATGACGAGAAGCAGATTCAGGTGGTGGATGTGGCCGATTTTGAGATCGGCAGGACGGAGGTCACGGTGGGGCAGTGGCTGGCGGTGATGGAGGACCTTCCTCTGGGCAATCTGGCCACAGAGCCGGACAAGCCGGTCATCAATGTGTCGTGGTATGCCGCGCAGGAGTATATCCTTAAGCTCAATAAGCTGAGCGGCAGGCAGTTCCGTCTGCCTACGGAGTTTGAGTGGGAGTATGCGGCGCGCGGCGGCGTGAAGTCGGGGCATTACCGCTATGCCGGGTCGAACAGGATCGGCGACGTGGCGGTCTATGCCGACAGGAATGAGCCTCTGAAGGTTGCGAAGGTCGCTTCGCTGAAGGCCAATGAGCTGGGGGTCTATGACTTGAGCGGCAATGCGTGGGAGTGGTGTCTGGATGGTTATATCCCTTATGGCGACGGGTCCTATGATGTGCATGCCGGTGTGGAGCCTGTCCCGGGTGACGGGCCTCTGGAGTCGGAGGCTGTTTCCACAAGGGTCATGAGGGGCGGGAGTTCCGCCTCGAACTGGAAGGCCTGCCGTGTGTCCAACCGTTCCGGCATTCCCGCCGACAACGTCAAAAGCACCTTCGGCTTCCGCCTCGCCCTATAGCGTTTGCCCGTACAGCCAGACAAACGGACAATAGAATACAAAAAAGGATGACTAATCTTTAGTCATCCTTTTTTATTTTATGTAAATCAGAGACTTACTTCTTGATCTTCTCGTAGCCATAGCGAGCCTCCTCGCCGAGCTCCATCTCGATCTTCATGAGACGGTTATACTTGGCGATACGGTCGGTGCGGCTCAGGGAACCGGTCTTGATCTGACCGCTGTTGGTAGCCACTGCGATGTCGGCGATGGTGGTGTCCTCGGTCTCGCCGGAGCGGTGCGAAGTCACTGTGGTGTAGCCGTTGCGGTGAGCCATCTCGATGGCGTCCAGAGTCTCGGTGAGGGAACCGATCTGGTTGACCTTGATGAGGATGGAGTTACCTGCACCCATCTCGATACCCTTGCGGAGATACTTCACATTGGTGACGAACAGGTCGTCGCCCACGAGCTGGCAGCGGTCGCCGATGGCCTTGGTGAGTCTCACCCAGCCGTCCCAGTCCTCCTCGGAGAGACCGTCCTCGATGCTGTCGATAGGATACTTGGAGATGAGCTCCTCAAGATACTTGATCTGCTCGTCGGAAGTAAGCTTCTTTCCGTTGGGGTCCTTCTTCTTGCCGTCCTTGAGCTGCTTGTAGTCATAGTAGTAGGTGTCGCCTTCCTTCACGCAGAACTCGGAAGCGGCGCAGTCCATTGCGATGGTTACGTCCTTTCCGGGCACATAGCCGGCGTTCTTGATGGCCTCGATGATGCAGTCGAGAGCGTCGTCGATACCATTGAGCTTGGGAGCGAAGCCTCCCTCGTCACCCACGGCTGTGGAAAGTCCGCGGCCCTTGAGCACCTTCTGGAGAGCGTGGAACACCTCTGCACCCATGCGGACGCCTTCAGCCTCGCTGGTGGCTCCGACGGGACGGATCATGAACTCCTGGAATGCGATGGGGGCGTCAGAGTGGGCGCCGCCGTTGATGATGTTCATCATGGGCACTGGGAGCACATAGGTGTTGGTGCCTCCGATATATCTGTAGAGAGGCATGTCGAGATAGGCAGCTGCGGCCTTTGCGACTGCGAGGGAAACGCCGAGGATGGCGTTTGCACCGAGATTGCTCTTGGTGGGGGTGCCGTCGAGCTCAAGCATGGTCTTGTCGATTGCACGCTGCTCGAAGGCGGACATTCCGATGATGGCGGGAGCGATCTTGTCGTTGATGTTGGCGACGGCCTTCAGAACTCCCTTTCCGCCGTAGCGCTTGGGATCGCCGTCACGGAGCTCGAGAGCCTCGTTTTCACCTGTGGAAGCTCCGGAGGGAACTGCTGCTGTTCCAACAATGCCGGACTCGAGGACCACTTCGGCCTCGATAGTGGGGTTTCCTCTGGAATCGAGGATCTCCCTGCCTGTTACCTGAATGATTTTCATGGTGTTGTGATATTAAAAAATTACAAGTCTTTTCTCTGGTCTTTCCTTCCGGATGCCCGTCCGCTGCGTGCGGAGGTTCATCCAACCCGCAAAGATATGGAGTTTTGGGCGGTTTTTAAAATTTTTATCTCGCCGCAGGACGGACGGCAGAAAAATGCCGCGGTCTTCATCGGCGAAGAATCTGTCCCTTTTTATCAAAAAACGGGCCTATTTCTGAATAATTCGGCGAAAAATAGTCCAACTTTATTATGTTGTCATGGCGTGTTTTTTTCTTTAAATTTGCAGAATTGTTTCACGAA
>CAVIVH010000078.1:0-6629 GCA_963646185.1 bacterium
GGAGCCCATATGCTGCTTCCAGTTTTCGAGGAGCAGATTCTGGACAGGGAGCCCGGCTATAAGTTTGACTTCGAGGTGTCGCCTGAGAACGGCTACGGGGTCTATGACGAGGAGAAGAGGGTCGATGTCCCGAAGAGCGCCTTCGAGATGGACGGGAAGCTGCGCGAGGACCTGCTGGTTCTCGGAAGGTTCCTGCCCATGCTCAACAGCATGGGAGAGGTGGTCCACGGCAAGGTGGTGGAAATCAAGGACGAGGCCGTGGTGATGGACTTCAATCATCCGATGGCCGACAAGACCATGCATTTCACCGGCGAGGTGCTTGCAGTCAGGGAGGCGACCGAGAAGGAGCTGAAGGAAGGCCTGCACGGGGAATATCTCCCGAAGGGCGAAGGCTGCTGCCACGGCAAGGGCTGCTGCCACGGCGAGGGCCATGAGCATGGAGAGGGCTGCTGCCACGGCGAGGGTCATGAGCATGGCGAAGGCTGCTGCCATGGCGAGGGTCACGAGCATGGCGAAGGCTGCTGCCACGGCAAGGGCCATGAGCATGGCGAAGGCTGCTGCCACGGCGACAAGAACTGACGCAGATGGGCAAAACGGCGATAGTAATTCTGAACTACAACACCCGGGACTTTCTGGGGCGTTTCCTCCCGTGCGTGCTCGCCACGTCGGGATGCGGCCCGGACGGCGCTCCCGGCGATTCCGGGACCGAAGTGTTCGTGGCTGACAACGGCTCGGACGACGGCTCCATGGACCTGGTGGCCAGGCAGTTCCCCGGCGTCGGGAGGATTGCCATGGACCGGAACTATGGTTTCGCGGAGGGCTATGACAGGGCTCTGGACGAATTGAAAGGCCGTTTTGAATATTATGTGCTGCTGAATACGGATGTGGAGACCCCGGAGGGCTGGCTGGAACCGCTCGTCGCATGGATGGACAGCCATCCGCAGTGCGGCGCCTGCGCCCCGAAGCTGCACTCATGGTACAAGAGCGAGGTCTTCGAATATTCCGGAGCGGCAGGCGGTCTGATAGACCGCTTCGGCTTCCCCTTCTGCAGGGGCAGGGTCATGAATATGGTCGAGCAGGATTTCGGCCAGTATGACGGCAAGGCTCCGGAGGTTTTCTGGGCCAGTGGCGCCTGCCTGATGGTCCGCGCGGGGCTGTTTCACGCCCTGGGAGGGTTGGACAGGAGGTTTTTCGCGCATATGGAGGAAATCGACCTGTGCTGGAGGATGCAGCTGGAGGGCTACAGCGTCTGCGTGGTGCCCGCCTCGCAGGTGCTCCACATAGGCGGCGGCACTCTGCCTTCGACCTCTCCGAGAAAGCTCCTGCTCAACTACAGGAACAATCTCCTCATGCTGGACAACAATCTGGCAAGGACTTATGCGTGGGAGAAATACCGGAAGACCGGCAGGGCTGAAGAAGCGGCAGTGCACGGACTGAAGAAGGCGGCGCGGAAGATTACCGCCAGGATGGTCCTGGACGGGGCCGCGGCGGCGGTCTATCTGGTGACCATGAAATTCGGGTCGTTCATGGCGGTGGTAAAGGCCCATTCGGGGTTCCGCGCCATGAAGACGGAGACCGACGCGGCGCATCTGCGCACATGGCTGGAGAAACCGGGACGCCGGCTTGACGTCCGGGGAAGGTACCGCGGCTGCATAATCCTGCAGGCTGTCCTGATGAAGGAGAAGGTGTTCCGCAAAATATTGGAATCATAAGCTGGAAGTATGAAAATCATCATTGAAGGCGCCGGAGAGGTCGGGTCCCATCTGGCAAAGATGCTGAGCGGCGAGGCCAACGACATCACCGTCATAGACTCCGACGAGAAGAAGCTTTCCCGGCTGGCTTCGGTCAGCGACATCTCCACCATAATCGGAGAATCCTCGTGCATATCCGTCCTCAAGGAGGCCGGAGTGGAGAGCGCCGACCTTTTCGTCTCCGTCAACCCATTCACTTCCCAGGACGTGAACGTGGTCAGCGCCCTGCTGGCCAAGAAGCTGGGCTGCAAGAAGGTGTGCGCCAGAATCGACAATGAGGAGTATCTCTTCTATGAGAACAAATATCTCTTCACCGAAATGGGCATAGACCTTATGTTCTATCCGGAGAAGATCGCCTCCGACGAGATTGCCGACCTGCTGCGGCGCACGGCGTCCACCGAATCGCTGGACTTCGCGCGCGGGAAGCTGCAGATGGCCGTCTTCAAGCTGGACGACGACTCCCCTCTCCTGGACATGAAGCTGGAGGAGTTCACGAAGACCGTCCAGACCGACGAGATCCAGTTCCGCGTGGTGGCCATATCGCGCGGCGACCGCACCGTGATGCCCAGATATGACTCACGGTTCAAGTATCACGACCTGGTCTTCATCATCGCCAAGCGCGAGGGCATAGACACGATAATGAAGTTCCTGGGCAAGAGCAACATAGAGGTCGGCAAGCTGATGATAGTGGGCGGCGGCCGAATCGGGGAGATGGTGGCCGGCACCCTGTCCAAGGACATAAGCCAGATCAAGATCATAGACCCGGACCGCAAGCGCTGCGAGGAGCTGAGCGAGCAGTCGCCTTCCAATGTGGATATAATCAATGGCGACGCCCGCAATTCCGACTTCCTGCTCGAGGAGGGCATCAGGGACATGGACGCGTTCGTGGCCGTGACCGACAATGACGAGGAGAACATCCTGGCCTGCGTGGTGGCCAAGCGTTTCGGAGTGCCGAGAACTGTGGCGGAGGTGGAGAACCTGGAGTATATCGGACTGGCCGAGGAGCTCGGAGTGGACTCGGTCATAAACAAGAAGATGATCACGGCGGGCAAGATTTTCAAGATGACGCTCAGCAACAAGGTCCGCTTCGTGAAATATATCAGCGGCACCAACGCGGAGGTCATGGAATATATCGTGGCCCCGGGCAGCCGGATTACGGGCGGGCCGCTGAAGTCGATCAATTTCCCGCAGGACGCGATCATCGGCGGAGTCATCCGCGGCAACGATTCGTTCATCGCGGTGGGAGACAGCGTGATCGAGGCCTATGACAGGGTGGCTGTGTTCGCCCTGCCCGGCGCGGTCAAGGACGTGGACAGATTTTTCAGATAGAGCGGCATGGCAAGTTATCTGCAGATAGAGAACATATCCAAATCATATGGCCCCAAGGTTCTGTTCGAGAACATAGGGTTCAATGTGAACGAGGGCGACAAGATTGCGCTCATAGCCCCGAACGGGACGGGAAAGACCTCGCTGATGCGGATTCTCGCCGGCAAGGACAAGTCCGACAGCGGCGGCAAGATCACGTTTCTCAAGGACATACGCATAGCTTTTCTGGAGCAGGAATATGATTTCGACCCGGAGAAGGGCATATTCGACCAGATTGTGTCGGCGGCCTCGGACTTTCCGCCGGAGAACGACCCGGAGCGCAGGCTGGAGCGCGAGGTGCTGATAAAGAAGCTGCTGACCGACTTCGGGCTGAAGGATTTCGACGCGCCCATGAAGAATCTTTCCGGAGGGGAGGTGAAGAGGGTCGCGCTGGCCGGGATGCTGTCTTCGGAGGCCGATTTCTATATAATGGACGAGCCCACCAACCATCTGGACATAGACGCGATCGAGTATCTGGAGGACTGTCTGAGCCGCTCCAGGCGCACTCTGCTGATGGTGACGCATGACAGGTATTTTCTGGACCATGTGTGCAACACGGTGATGGAGCTGGACAGGGGTCATGTCTATGTTTACAGGGGTGACTATCAGAATTATCTGGAGAAGCGCCAGGAGAGGATAGACAATTATAACGCTGAGACCGACAAGGTGAGGAATATTCTGCGGAGGGAGCTGGAGTGGATGAGGAGTTCGCCCTGCGCCCGCACCGGCAAGGCGAAGTATCGCAAGGATGCCTTTTATTCTCTGCAGGACAGGGCGGGTGACGTGTATGTGGAGAAGCGGCTCAACATGGAGAGCATGAGCAGCGGCTCGAGGCTGGGGACGAAGATCATCAACTGCAAGAATCTGAGTTTCAGATATGGGGACCGCGTCATGCTGAGTTCGTTCACCTATAATTTCCAGCGTTTTGAGCGGGTGGGAATCGTAGGGTCCAACGGAGTGGGCAAATCCACGTTCATCAATCTGGTGACGGGCAATCTGCCCGAAGACGATCCGGGGGTCATGACCGGGAGCATAGAACGGGGCGAATCGCTGCGCGTCGGCTATTACCGCCAGACCGGCATTGCCTTTGACGAGAAACAGACTGTGTTGGAGACGGTCAACGACACCCGGCTGCTCTCACAGTTCATGTTTCCGCATGAGATGCTGTCGAGCAGGGTTTCGACTCTGTCCGGGGGCGAGAAGCGCAGGCTCTATCTGCTGACGGTGCTTATGGCGCAGCCGAATGTGCTGGTGATGGACGAGCCGACCAATGACCTGGACATAGTGACGCTGAATATTCTGGAGGAGTACCTGAAGGATTATAAGGGGTCGCTGATCATCATTTCGCATGACCGCCATTTCCTGGACCGCCTGGTGGACCATCTGCTGGTGTTCACCGGGGATGGCGCCGTGAAGGATTTCATAGGCGATTATAGTCAGTACCGCCAGTATATGCTGGACCTGAAGGCCGCACGCCGGAGTGAGGAGCGGGCCGCAAAGGCTGCCGCGGCTCCGCGTCCGAGGACTGAGACCGCTCCGAAGCGCAAGCTGAGCTATAAGGAGAAGCGGGAGATGGATGCGCTGGAGGCGGAGCTGGAGAAGCTGAACGCGGAGAAGGCGGAGCTGGAGAAGGATCTGTCGAGCGGCTCGCTGGCGCCGGACAGGCTGCGCGAGGCCTCTGAGCGTTTCGGGATTCTCACGGCTCTGATCGACGGGAAGGAGATGCGCTGGCTGGAGCTCGGCGAGCTCGCATAGCGCAACCTGCGCCGGGCTGTAAGCGCCGGAGACCTTCGCTTCGCTCATCCCACCGCCGCAAAGCGGCGGTCCCCCCGCTCATGAGGCCGCGGGCGGCCACATGTCCCGGCGCTTACAGCCCGGCGCGAGCCATTGGGTGAAGAGTTAAATGGTCGAGCAGCAGCCCTGCCGGGCTGCGGGAGTCACAAAAAAAGGCTGACCGGTTGTAAAAGTACACCGGAGCGAAGCGACAAGCGGGCTTCTGCCCGCCGGCCTTCGGCCGGCTGGGGGTTAAGAAGTCGAGCAGCAGCCCTGTCGGGCTGCGGGAGTCACGAAAAAAAAGGATTGGTCAATCGACCAATCCTTTTTTTGTGACTCCTATAGGATTCAAACCTATAACCTTCTGATCCGTAGTCAGATGCTCTATTCAGTTGAGCTAAGGAGCCGTGCCCGGGCAAAAGCCCGTAATATGCTAGTTCTCTTCCTCCTTTATGAGGTTGCTTCTCTTCTCTTTAATTCTTGCCTTCTTGCCGAACAGGTTCCTGAGGTAGAAGATTCTTGCCCTGCGGACCTTACCGACCTTATTGACCTCTACGGACTCAATGAAAGGTGACTGGTAGGGGAAAATCCTCTCGACACCCACTCCGCTGGAAATCTTGCGGACGGTGAAAGTCTTCGTGTAGGCATCGCCTCCGCTGATCTGCATCACCACTCCTCTGAACTTCTGGAGTCTCTCTTTGTCACCCTCTTTAATCCTGTAGGTAACTGTCACAGTGTCACCGGCCTTAAAGCTCGGAATCGACGCAGCTTTCTCGTTTTCGAAAGACTGCTGCACAAGTTTGATCAAATCCATTTTCTTGTCTCTTTAGTCGCAACGTTACCTAAAAAAAACGAATCGTAAGAGGTTGCTTTTTTGTTTTTCGGACTGCAAATTTAGGAATAAAATCTGAGTTTCCAAAGATTTATCCGAAAACTCAGAAATTTTCCGACATTTTTTCAAAAAGCGCCCTGTCATCGCGCCCCGGATCGGGGGTAAATGACGAGCTGTGCCTCATTCCCTCGAGCGCCGTCTTCTCCAGGCGGGAGAATTTCTTCGGAATCCAGACAAGAATCTTCACATAGAGGTCGCCGGTGCCGTTGCCATAGCCCTTGACGGAAGGCAGACCCTTGCCCTTGAGCCTCAGGACGGTGCCGGACTGGGTGCCGGCGTCCACCTTCAGCTTCGTGGGGCCGTCGAGACAGGGAACGTCGATCTCAGTTCCGAGCATCGCATCCGGGACGGAGATTATCTTACTGTAAAACAGATTGTTGCCACTCCTCTTGAGGTCCTTGTGCGGGATTTCCTCTATCACCACGAGCAGGTCGCCGTTGACGCCGTTGTTCTTGGCGGCATGGCCGGCTCCCCTCACGGTGAGCTGCATCCCGTCCTCCACTCCCGCGGGAATGGTGACGTTCACGGTGGCCTTCTTCTTGACAAGGCCGGTGCCGCCGCAGTTGCGGCAGGCGTTCTTGATTATGCGGCCCTCGCCGTTGCAGCTGGAGCAGGTGGTGTAGGTGACGGTTCTTCCGAGAAAACTGTTCACCACCCTCTGTTCCTGGCCGGTGCCATGGCATTTGGGGCAGGTCTGGATGTCGGACGCGTTCTTTGCGCCCTTGCCGCCGCACTCCGGGCATGGCTCGTCACGGGTTATGGTCACATCCTTGGTCACGCCAGCGGCGATTTCCTCCAGCGTGAGACGCACCCTGGTCCTGATGTCGCGGCCGCGATAGACCCTCTCC
>CAVIVH010000079.1:0-6550 GCA_963646185.1 bacterium
GCATCACAGGCTCCAGATACTGGCTCTCGTGCAGGAACATTCCATACCAGTTGGCCACCTGCTCCTTCCAGTACTGCTGCCATTTGCTGAGGGTGAACTTCTCGAGGAACTTGTGGGCTCCGATGATGAGCATGGGGGCGGCGGCCTCGAAGCCGACGCGGCCCTTTATGCCTATGATGGTGTCGCCCACGTGCATGTCGCGGCCGATGCCATAGGCCGAACCGATCTTCTCGACCTCCTTGATGGCGTCGATGCGGCTGTCATATTTCTTGCCGTTCACGGCCGTGAGCTCGCCCTTCTCGAAGGTGAGGCTCAGGATCTCGCTGCCGGTCTTGGTCACCTGCTTGAGATAGGCGCTCTCGGGAAGGCCCTGCTTTGAGTCGAGAATCTCGCCTCCGCAGATGGAGGTTCCCCAGATGCCCACGTTGTAGGAATATTTCAGGCGGGTGAAGTCGGCCCTGAAGCTGTGGGCGTTCAGGTAATCGACTTCTTCCTTGCGGCTGAGGTTGTTGTCGCGGGTGAGGGTGATTATCTCCATGCCCGGGCACATCACGAGGAAGGTCATGTCGAAGCGCACCTGGTCGTTGCCGGCTCCGGTGCTGCCGTGGGCGATGGCGTCGGCGCCGATCTCCTTGGCATAGCGGGCTATGGCCATGCCCTGGAAAATGCGCTCGGAAGACACCGAGATGGGGTAGGTGCCGTTGCGGAGCACGTTTCCGAAGATCATGTATTTCAGGCTCTTCTCATAGTACTCCCTGGTGACGTCCAGGGTCACATATTTGGTGGCTCCGAGCTTATAGGCGTTCTCTTCGTTGGCCTTGAGCTGGGCGGCGCTGAATCCGCCGGTGTCGGCGCATGCCGCATAGACCTCATATCCCATTTCTTTGGCGAGATACATCACCGTATAGGATGTGTCAAGCCCGCCGCTGAAAGCGACCACAACTTTCTTTTTCATGCTATTCATTGTCAAGTTTCATATCAATCTTTCTGATCCGCTCCATGTCCCTGTCGGAAATCTTTGCCGGGAGATGCTCCTGCGGATCGAAGAGCATGCCGGTGCAGATGCAGTATTTGCCGCCCGTCCTCTTGAGCACGTCCACGTTCACGCAGCCTTCGCAGCCTTTCCAGAACGTCTCGTCGGTCGTCAGCTCCGAGAAGGGGACCGGCTTGTAGCCCAGGTGGGTGTTCATGGCCATGACGGCGGCGCCGCTGGTGAGGCTGAATATCTTCGCATGGGGCCAGCGCAGCCTGGCCAGGGTGAAGGTCATGTCCTTGATTCTCTTGGCTATGCCTCTTCCGCGGAAGTCGGGGTGGACGATGAGGCCCGAGGTGGTGACATAGAGTTTGTGCTCCCATGTCTCGATGTAGCTGAATCCGGCGAACCTTTCTCCGCAGAGGGCTATCACGGCCTTGGCTTCCATGATCTTGCGGACCATATATTCCGGATTCCTCTTCGCGATGCCGGTGCCTCTGACTTTGGCGGCGCTGGCTATGGTCTCCAGGATTTCATCCACATATTTGAGGTGCTGTTCTCCGGCGACCTCCACTGTAATGTCGTTGCTCATACTATAATTCTAACACTTTTTTCGCGCGCTCGGGGGTCACGCCCTGGCGCAGCAGGACAAAGATGGTGTCGTCGCCGGCGAGGGTTCCGACCACTTCGTCCAGATTCTTCGAGTCCAGCAGGACCGCGAGCATGCTGGCATGCCCCGGCAGGGTCTTCACCACGGCCATGTTTCCGCTCACCTCTATGCCCTTCACGCAGGCTTCCACCCGGCTCTTTTCGAAGGTGCTCACGGGAATGGTGTAGTAGGAGCTGCTCTCCACCTTGTGCTTCACTATCCCGATTGTCTGAAGGTCTCTGGAAAGGGTGGCCTGGGAGATGTCGATTCCCTGTTTCAGGAGAACCTCCCTGAGCCCTTCCTGGGAATTGATCTTGTTTTTCAGAATCGCGTCCTTGATGGCGTCAAATCTCTGTTTCTTGCTGAGTCTCATGTGATATGACCTGTTTTCCGCAGTCCCGCAGGGAACTTGGGAACGCAAATATACGCACCATTCTGAATAAAACAATGCGTATATGCGAAAATTATTCGAATAAATCGAATATTATGCAAGTATGTCTTCGAGCTCCGACCAGGGCACCATCACTTCTATGGCTCCGAGATAGTAGGGTCCTATCTCATAGGCCACATATATATAATACAGACCCTCGGGAGAGACGCGGAAGTTGCCGTTGGCCTCGATGTCCTTCACGAAGAGGCTCTCGTAGGAATCCTCGTCAGGAAGGGCTTCGCGCAGGTGGCTGGTGAGCAGGGTGTTGAGTTTTGTCTCATAGCCTTCCTTGAAGAGGTCCTTCTCGGTGACCAGATTGCCGTCGCTCAGGTTCAGGTTCATATAATATATGTCATTGTTGCCGTGAGGACCGCCGGATTCGGTATAGGTCTTCAGAGTGTAGGTGGCGATGTCCTTGTATCTGTCGCAGAAGAATCCGCGGAGCTCGTCCACCCAGGCCAGCTGGTCGGCGGCGTCTTCGCCCATCTCTGCATAGAGCTCGGCATTGGTCTCGCGATAGTTGGCCACGGTGGTCCTGATGTAGGCGTCCACTGCCTTGGCTATGTCGGTGTCTTCGGAATCCATGCCTTTGCCGATTATGAGCCTGGTCATATGGTCCAGCGCCTCTTTGGAGGTTCCTCCCACAGGATATTCCAGACTTATGGAGACCCTTATCGAGTCCAGGGCCCCTTCGGCCACGGCCTCCGTGGCCTCTGCCTCATAGAAATCTGTCTTAAGCTCCGTCCCGCCGTTGCATCCGGCGAGAAGCAGCGCGGCGACGGCCGCATAGATAATGCTTTTTCTTTTCATCTGATCTGGTCAGTTGCGACCTTTTATTCATTTATTCATTTTCTGAACGGCCTGTCAGTCGTTGTTCAGTTCCTTTATGTCCACTTCGTCCCGCTTGCTGTCTCCCATCAGCCATTCGCTGTAGAAGTCGGCCATTCTCCAGAAGAAATAGTCGTCCATGTCGCCGTAGGAGTGCCTCTGTCCGGGCAGGAACATGACGTCGAATCTCTTGTTGGCCTTTATCAGGGCGTCGATCACCCTTATGGTGTTGGCCGGATGGACGTTGTTGTCGATGTCGCCGGTCCAGAGCATCAGGTGCCCCTTGAGGTTCCTGGCGAGTTCGGGATTGGTGTCTATGCTATAGACGAAGGTGGTGTCACCCTTGTCCACCTTTTCCAAGATTCCGTGATGCTGCTCGCTCCACCAGCGGTTGTAGATGCTGTTGTCGTGGTTGCCGGAGCAGGACACGGCGGCCTTGAAGAAGTCGGGATAGGTGAGTATGGCCGCGGTGGACATGAATCCGCCGCCGGAGTGTCCGTGGATGCCGACCCTCTCGCCATCGATGTACGGATGCTGCGCTATGAGCTGCTGGAGAGCATATTTCTGGTCCTCAAGACCATAGTCGCGCAGGTTGCCGTAGCCGTAGTTGTGGTACCATTTCGAGCGGTTGGGGTGTCCGCCCCTGTTGCCCACGGTCACCACTATGAAGCCCAGCTGCGCGAGCCTGTCGGTGCGGCAGAAGCTATAGCTCCAGGATATGTTGACGGCCTCCACCTGGGGACCGGGATAGACATAGTCACAGATCGGATAGACCTTGGTGGAATCGAAGTCGAAGGGCTTGTACATGGCGCCGTAGAGGTCGGTGATTCCGTCGGCGGCCTTCACCTTGAAGCGCTCGGGGAATTTGTATCCGGCCTGGAAGAGCAGAGAGAGGTCGGCCTCTTCGAGGTCCAGAGCCTTCTTGCCGGTGGCGGCGTTGTAGAGGGCGACGGCGGGCTTGGCGTCAACTCTGGAATAGTTGGCCACGAACCAGCGTCCCTTGTCGTCGGAGGTGGAGAGCACGTCCATGTCGTCCATGTCCAGCTTCACCATGGCGCCTCCCGCGAGCGGGACCTTGTAGGTGTGCATCTGGTAGGGGTTCTCGCCCTTCTGCACTCCGCAGGCGCTGAACAGCACATACCCGGCGGCCTCGTTCACGGCCAGCACGTCCTCCACATGGAACGCGCCCTCGGTGAGGTTGCGGACCAGGGTGCCGTCTGCGTCATAAAGGTAAAGGTTGGCCCAGCCGTTTCTCTCCGACCAGTGGATGAACTGCTTTCCGCCCTTGATGAAGACGGGGTTGCGGGTCTCCACATAGGTGTTCATCCTTTCGCGGACGACCACATGGGTGGAGTCTCCGTCCACGGGGACATAGCACAGGTCCATGCGCTTGAGGTCGCGGCTGAGTCTCTGGAGATAGAACCCCTTCTCGTCTCCGAGCCAGCTGGATGTGTACCAGTCCTTATAGCTGTCGGCCGCAGTCTGTTTGGCTTCCAGCACGCTGAGGTCCTGGTCCTTGAAGGCGTGGCTCTTTATTTCCCTGCGGGTTCCGTCCGGCATGGAGAAGAGATAGAGGGTCTCCTGGGGGCCGGGCTCCCCGGGCATCTGATACTTGTAGGTCTCGAGGGTGGGACGCGGCATGCTCAGGGAGTTGATCACCCAGAGCTCGCTTATGGGCCTCATGTCCCATCTTATGGCCGCGAAATGTTTCGAGTCGGGCGACCATGTGACATAGTAGGGGGCGATTCTCTTGGTGGAGTCGCTTTCGGTGCGGCCGTTATAGCTGTCCTGGCCGTAGCCGAAACCGGGGATGCCGTCGAATGTGAGCTGGCGCTCGACGACGGTGCTGTCATTCTCGTCCTCGACGAACTTGCGCATCGAGGTGGAGTCCATGCAGAAGAGGTTTTCGTTCTTTACATAGATTCCGGTGGTCCCGTCCGGGGACACATAGGCCCAGGATGGATATTTTGACTTCTCTTCTTCTTCGGTCTCGCTCAGCTTCTTGCTTGCGATGTCATAGGCGAAGTGGAAGACCTTCTTTACGGTCTTGGTGCTGTCGTCCTTGTCCGGCACGTCCGCTGTGCTGCGGATGTCGAAGGTGAAGAACTTGTCGTCCTTGAGACGGAGGTTGCTGATGGGGATATGCCTGGCCTCAAAGGGGTCCCTGACCTTCTCGGTGAGCTCCATGGCCAGCTTTTCCATATCGAAGACCTCGGTCTTGCGGGCGGCGGCGGGGTCCACTATGTAATATCTCGTCCCCTCCGAAGTCTCCCAGCTGTACCAGAACTTGTCTCCGCTCTTGAACCAGTTCGGAGTAATCTTGGTGGAGAAGACCATCTTCCAGGTCATCTTCGTGGAGAACCGCGCCGCTTGGGCATAGTTAGGCGTCGTCACATAATTTTCGCGGTCCCGGGACGGTGAGTCCTTTTGCGGGGGTGTCGCGGACGCGCCGCAAATCATCGAGCCGGCGCAGAGCGCGGCAATCAGAGAGAGAGTTTTTTTCATCATACCTCCTTTGGTGTCAGTATTTTTGTAGTCCCGAACATGCGGAACAGGAGCCGTTCAGACCCGGCTTTTGCGGCTCTGCGGCTCTCCGGTTACAAATATAGGAAGTTGTTTTGAAATGGTTCCGGAATTCGGGGCTAATGTCCGCGGTGATATTCCGTGAGCCCGTCCATGGGCGACTTCAGGATTCTGCCGCAGCGGAGCCCGTATTCCGCGGCCTTCTTCTCCAGAAGCTCCCGGCACACGCAGGCCACGGAGCCGGTGAAGTTCACGGCCGGGGCGTCCGCAAAGTCTTCCGCGAGTGCGTTTCCGCGTGCGATTGAGCCTATGCGCGAAAGCTCCGGATACAGGCCCAGGACATTGACGAAGAAGGCGTCGAACGCGCCGGAGGCGAGGTCCCGGCAATAGGGGACATCGGCCATATTGTCGGTGACATATCGGCACAGCCCGGCGCAGAACACGTTCGGCCTGGGGCTGGAGTAGAGCGCGGCGACGGTCTCCGCCGTGTCCATGCCGCCGAGCAGCGCGGCCACACCCTGCCTCACCTCTTCGGGCGCGGTCCCTCTCAGGCAGTCTCGCAGCAGCAGGCGGCCTATGTATCCGGCTCCGCCCTCGTCGCCGAGCAGGAAGCCCAGCGAGGGGACGCAAGAGACTATATTCTTCCCGTCATAGCTGCAGGAGTTCATCCCGGTGCCGAGAATCGCGGCGAATCCGGCTTCGTCTCCCAGAAGGGCGCGGGCGCAGCCCAGCATGTCCGACTCGGCCTCCAGTTCCGCCGAGGGGAACACCGTCCCGAGGGCCGCCAGCATCCTGTCCCTTGCCGGACCCTTGACCCCGGCACCATAGAAATGCACCTCCCCGACGCTCTCGGGAGCCATTCCGGCGGGCATGGCCAGGCGGAGCGTCTCGGTCAGGGCGGGAGTGTCCGCATACATCGGGTTGCAGCCTCCGCTCCGGAAGACGGCGGCGGTTCTGCGCCCGGAGGCGCCGTCCAGCAGGGCCCAGTCCGTCTTGGTGGACCCGGAATCGGCAATCAGGATCATTTTCTGTGTCATCATGGCCGCAATTAACTAAAAAATCCTGACATATGACGCGGCACCCGCCCTCCGGCGCAGCTTCCGGAGGCCTGCCGGGGCGGCGGAATCCGGCGGGAACGGGCTGAAAA
>CAVIVH010000080.1:0-3634 GCA_963646185.1 bacterium
CTCATAGACTGTCCTGGCGAGATGAGCGCCCTCGTTCTTTGCGGAGTTGTATCCGAAAGTGGGAGTGTTGTTGGGCAGCGGAAGGTCGTTGTCGATGGTCTTGGGGCAATGGATGTTGGCGATGGGATAGTTCTTCTCGGCCAGGAACTTGGAGATCCTGTTGGCGGTGGAGGCGGTGTCGTCTCCTCCGATGGTGACGAGAAGCTTGATATTGTTGTCCTTGAAGAGGTCGAGGTTGAAGTTCTCGGCGAAATCCTTGTCGGTGGGTTTGAAGCGGCTCATCTGGAGATAGGAACCGCCCCTGTTGAAGTACCTGTCGGCCTTGAAGAAGTCGATGTCTTCTGTCCTGGCCTCCTTGGAAAACAGTCCGGAATAGCCTCCGTGCAGTCCTATGACCCTATAACCTTTTCTGAGAAAAGTCTTTGCGACGCTCATTGAAACAGTGTTCATGCCCGGAGCGGGGCCGCCTCCGCAGAGGATGATGATTGAATCCTTCATTTTTCAGGTATTTATGATTGTTTACACACTACTATATGCGCTATGCGCTTCGGGGTGCAAAAGTACTGCTTTCGCTCAAAGTATGCAAGAGAAAATAATCGCCGTTTATTCGTATATTTGTAGTTTATCAGACAGACTGTAAACATGGACAGACAGCAGGCGGAAAAAAGGGTCGCAGAGCTCAGGGACACACTCTGGGAGAACAGCCGCAGATATTATGTGGACAACGCCCCCGTCATGAGCGACTATGACTATGATGCGCTCATGCGGGAACTCGGCGACCTGGAGAGGCTGTACCCCGACCTCGTCACTCCCGACTCCCCCACCATGAAGGTCGGAAGCGACCTCGAGGACGGCAGGGGCCCCCTTGACTCACGCTCCGGGAGTGATTTCGCCCGCTATCCCCACAAGTATCCCATGCTGTCGCTCGGCAACACCTACAGCATCTCCGAGATCGAGGATTTCGCCGCCAGGGTGACAAAGGCGCTCGGCAAGGAATTCTCCTTCTGCTGCGAGCTCAAGTTTGACGGCACGGCCATATGCCTCACCTACAGGCACGGAGTCCTTTTCCGAGCGCTCACCAGAGGCGACGGAGCGGTGGGCGACGACGTCACCGAGAACGTGCGCCACATCGCCGGCATCCCGCAGAAGCTCTCCGGCTCCGGCTATCCCGACGAATTCGAGATCCGCGGCGAGATACTCATGCCCTACAAGGCTTTCGACAAGATCAACGCCGCGCGCATCGAAAACGAGGAGCCGCCTTTCGCCAATCCGAGAAACGCCGCCTCCGGCTCGCTCAAGCTCACCGACCCCGTCGAGGTGGGAAGGCGCGGTCTGCAGTGTACCCTGTACCACATTCCCGCCCAGAGCGCGGACTTCGCGACCCACGACCAGGCCCTGGCCTCCGCCGCTTCGTGGGGACTGCCCGTTTCAGACAAGAGGCGCATCTGCCACGGCATCGGAGAGATTGAAGAATATATCCGCCACTGGGACTCGGCCCGCAGGGACCTGCCCTATGCGACGGACGGCATAGTGATAAAAGTCAACGAGATAGAGTTCCAGAGGGAGCTGGGATACACGTCCAAGTTCCCCAGATGGGCCGTAGCCTTCAAGTTCAAGGCCGAGCAGGCCCTGGCCGAGGTCCTGTCCGTCGATTATCAGGTGGGTCGCACGGGCGCGGTGACCCCGGTCGCCAACCTTTCGCCCGTCCACCTTTCCGGAACCATAGTCAGGAGGGCCACGCTCAACAACGCCGGCCAGATGGCTCAGATGGACATAAGAATCGGTGACAGGGTCTATGTGGAAAAGGGCGGCGAGATCATCCCCAAGATAACGGGCGTGGAGAAGAAGTTCAGGCCCGCCGGAGCCGCGGTCCCGCATTTCCCGGAGGTCTGCCCCGACTGCGGCACGCCGCTCAGGAAAGACGAGGACGAGGCCAAGTGGTTCTGCCCCAATTACTACGGCTGCCCTACCCAGATCAGGGGCCGCATACTCCATTTCATGGGCAGGAAGGCGATGAACGTCATCGCGGGCGAGGCCACCGTGGCCCAGCTTTATGACAGGGGCCTGGTGAAGACCCCGGCCGACCTCTATGATTTGAGGAAGGTCGACCTTCTGACTCTGGACGGCTGGAAGGAGAAATCTGCCGACCGCTTCCTGGAGAGCCTCCGGAAGACCGTGGGCGTCCCCTTCCCCAACGTGCTTTTCGCTCTGGGAATACGCTATGTGGGAGAGACCACGGCCAAGACTCTCGCCGGGCATTTCGGCAGCATAGAGAAGATGATGGAGGCATCGAAGGAGGATTTCCTGAAGGTCCCGGACGTGGGCGAGGTGGTGGCCGGAAGCCTGTGCGACTATTTCGGCTCGCCCGACCATGTGGAAGAGATAAAGAGGCTCGCGGCCCGCGGACTCAGGTTCTCGATGGAGAAGAGACAGACCGTGTCGTCGGCGCTCGAGGGCAAGACCATAGTCATAAGCGGAAACTTCAGCATCTCCCGCGACGGGATGAAGCGCCTGATAGAGGACAACGGCGGCAAGAACAGCTCTTCGCTCAGCGGCAACACCAGTTTCCTCCTGGCCGGGGCCAAACCCGGTCCGGAGAAGATGAAGAAGGCCTCGCAGCTGGGCATACCCGTGATTTCGGAAGACAATTTCCGCAAGATGCTGCCGCAGGACGCTTTGCACGAAGAACCGCAGACTTTTGAAGAAGGCAATCTTTTCGGAGGACTGATATGAACCTTAAGGTGTGGATACGTATGGTCAGAATCCTGACCGTGAAGATTATTAAATTCTTCACCCATGACATCTGGAATCTCGACGTGGAGGACTTTTCCAGATGGAAGAAATGGGGCATAAGCCTTTATACCATACTCGCCGCCTCGATGAAGGACTTCGGCGACAAGAAGATAGGCATCATGTCCGCGTCGCTCAGCTATTTCTGCACTGTCGCGTTCGTTCCTTTCCTGGCCGTGTGCTTCGCGCTCACGGACGGTTTCGGGCTCGGCGAGGTCGTGAACCGCATACTCAACGACAACATCTCGGACCCGCAGCTGGTGAGTGTGCTGAAAGGCGCGGCCGACAACATAATCGCCTCGGCTCAGGCCGGCGGCTTCGGGCTTGTGAACGCCCTTGCGTTCATATGGCTCGTCATATGGATGATGATGCGCGTGGAGAAGGTGTTCAACGACGTGTGGATGGTTGCGGAGGCCGCCGTGGAGGAAAGAAGGAAGGACAGGAACTTCTTCAAGAGTCTATGGGTGGACCTCATGATCCTGCTGTTCTCCCCCTTCCTCATAATATTCTTCTTCGTGGGCACCATCGGATATGCCAAGCTGTTCGACAACGTAATCCCCAACTATAGCATAGTTTTCGAAGAGGTGAAATCCTTCCTCGGCTGGGCGATCTTCGCCGCGGTGGTCATACTGATCTTCTCGGCCATGTACAAGTTCATACCCACGGCCAGGGTGAAATATAAATTCGCGCTGAAGGCGGCCATCATAGCCGGGCTGGCATTCACCGTGCTGCAATACTTATACCTTGAGACACAGCTGCTTGTGACGAGAATCAACGCCGTCTATGGAGCTGTCGCCGCCATTCCCCTTTTCCTGATGTGGATGAGATTTGGCTGGCTGATAAC
>CAVIVH010000080.1:3644-6525 GCA_963646185.1 bacterium
CCATGCTGGGAGCCCAGTTCTCATTCTCGTTCCAGAACCCGGGACTAATCAAAGCAAAGGCAAAAAAATGAGTTATTCAGTTTTTACACAGGAAGATTACGAACAGATCGCCCGGGAATATGCCGAGCTGAAAGAGGCTGCAATCAAGCGCTGCGCCAACGCGCGCGAGGTCGAGGTGGTCCAGCGGGCCTATGAGTTCGCCAACGAGGCTCACAAGAATGTCCGCCGCCGCTCCGGCGAGCCCTACATGATTCATCCCATCGCCGTGGCCAAGATAGTGGTCAGCGACATAGGCCTGGGCTACAAGTCCATAGCCGCGGCCCTGCTGCACGACGTGGTGGAGGACACGGACTTCACGGTGGAGGACATCAGCAAGATGTTCGGCGAGAAGATAGCCTCGCTGGTGGACGGACTGACCAAGATCAAGAACGTCCTCGACACCCAGGACCGTCAGAACCAGGACGGAGACCAGTATATACAGAGCCTCCAGGCGGAGAATTTCAAGAGGATACTCCTCACCCTGAACGACGACGCCAGGGTGGTCCTGATCAAGCTGGCCGACAGGCTCCACAACTGCAGGACCATAGAGTTCATGCCCGAATACAAGAGGGACAAGATTCTGAGCGAGACCATGTTCATCTTCATCCCCCTGGCCCACAGGCTCGGTCTCTATGAGATCAAGTCCGAGATGGAGAACATATGGCTGAAGTATAAGGAGCCGGAGGCATATAACGAGATCACTTCTCTGATCAATAGAGACATAAGCGACAAGGAGGCCGCCATAGACGCCTTCATAAAGCCCATAGACGAGGCTCTGAAGAAGGCCGGCTTCATATATGAGATAAAGAAGCGCCAGAAGTCGCCCTATTCCATCTGGCACAAGATGACCACCAAGAACGTCACCTTCGACCAGATTTATGACCTCTATGCCATAAGGATAGTCTTCGAACCCGAAGGCAAGACGATTACCAAGGACATGGAGCGCGACCAGTGCTATCACATATTCTCCATGGTCACGGGCATCTACAGATACAAGCCCGACAGGGTGCGCGACTGGGTGAAGCATCCCAAGAGCAACGGCTATGAGGCCCTGCACTGCACGCTGCTGAGCGAGGACGGAATGTGGATAGAGGTCCAGATTCGCACCAGGCGAATGGACGACATCGCCGAAAAGGGAATCGCCGCCCACTGGTCCTACAAGAGGGAGGGCTATGTGTCGGAGAACGACAGCGAGATGGACAAGTGGCTGGACAAGGTCAAGGAAGTGCTCATAAATCCGGATGTCAACGCCCTGGAGCTGCTGGACATCGTGCACAACGACCTGGTGATGTCCGACATAGTGGTGTTCACGCCGAAGGGCGAGCAGAAGACGGTGCCCAAGGGCTCCACTGTCCTGGATTTCGCCTATCAGATCCACACCGAGGTCGGAAACACCGCAGTGGCCGCCAAGGTGAACATGAAGCTGGTGCCGCTTTCATATGTGCTGAGGACCGGAGACCAGGTGGAGATCG
This sequence comes from bacterium, assembly GCA_963646185.1. GTDB lineage: Bacteria > Bacteroidota > Bacteroidia > Bacteroidales > UBA932 > Cryptobacteroides. The sequence goes on from CAVIVH010000080.1 coordinate 5,156, forward strand.
TCACCGACCCGGAGTCCCGTCCCAAGAAGGAGTGGCTCCAGTTCCTCCAGACGCGTCTGGCCAAAAGCCTGGTGATCAATTATTTCAAGTCGGACAAGTCGGCCGTTGTGCTCATGGGAAAGATGAGCCTCGAGGACCGGTTCAAGGAGACCGGCATTAAGGTGGACGAGCCCATGCTCAGGAAGCTGATCATAGCCACGGGCCAGAAGAACGTGGAAGAGCTGTACTTCAAGTTCGCCCTGGGTCTGGTGAGCTTCGACACCCTGCAGGAACTGGCCGCGAACATACGCACCGCCGACAAGGACAAATGGTATAAGAAGCTTTTCCGGCGCTCCGGCGGCGGAGAGGAAGGCGTGAAGAAGGACAGGACCGACTATATAATAGATTCGCCGTCCGACAAGCATAAGTATATACTGGCAGGCTGCTGCAACCCCATTCCGGGCGATGCCGTGGTGGGCTTCCTGGATCCGGCGACCGGCACCATAACCGTCCACAAGAAGACCTGCACGAGGGCCCAGAGCCTGGCCAGCAAGTATGGCGAGTGGATAGTCATGCCGCAGTGGGCTGAGGACGAGAAGAAGTCCTATGCCGTCAGGGTCAGCATCAAGGGCATAGACCGGGTGGGCATGCTGAACGAGATCACCCGCTATGTGTCCCTGGTGATGGAGGTCAACATAAAGCGGCTGAACATAGGCTCTGAAAACGGCCTGTTCACCGGCTATATAGACCTGGTCGTCCAGAACAAGGAATCGCTCGAGAAGATAATAAAGAAACTGAAGAGCATAGACGGCATCCAGTCCGTCCTGCGCTCGGAGGTTTAACGCAGATGGAAATGAAGCTGTTCAAACTGTTAATAGACAAATACCTGCCCGTCATTCCGGTGGCGGCGGTGCTGGCCGGGGCGTTTTTCTCCCCTTCCTGCGCCAACACCACCACCCCTCCGAGCGGAGGAGTCAAGGACACCATTCCTCCCGTGATCGTGGGTCTGAACCCCCTCCCCGGGACCGCGAATTTCCCGGTGGACGGAAAGATAGAGATAGAGTTCAACGAATATTTCACCGTCAAGGACGCCAAGGGCATATTCCTCTCCCCTCCCCAGAAAAAGTCTCCCAAATACAGAATCAGGGGCAGGAAGCTGGTGGTCTATTTCGAGGAGTCTCTCCGCGAGGGCACAACCTATACGCTTGACCTCCAGAACGGAGCCATAGCGGACAACAACGAGGGCAACCTCTATCCCGGCTATACTCTCACCTTCTCCACCGGCGACCGTCTGGATTCCATGGCCGTGACCGGCACCGTGCGCGACTTCAAGACTCTCCAGACCGTCAAGGGGGCCACTGTCATGCTCTACAGGGACCATTCCGACTCCG
>CAVIVH010000081.1:0-5455 GCA_963646185.1 bacterium
TCTCCGCGGTGTCGAACTGGTGGGACGAGACTCCCAGGTCCGCGAGAATGCCGTCGGCCCTGGCCCCGAGCGGGTCTTCGCCGCGGGACCGGGCATCTTCCATGAGGAAGTTGTGGATGAAACGGAAATTGTTGTGGACCAGTGTGAGACGGGGGTCGTCCACCCTGTTTTTAAGCGCGTCTCCGTCACGGTCGAAGGCGATGACCCTGCCGTCTGAGTCAAGGCGTGAAAGGATTTCGGCGGTGTGGCCGCCGCCTCCGAATGTGGCGTCGATGTATGTTCCTGACGGATTGGTGACTATTGCCGAGACGCTCTCGGCGAGCAGGACGGGAGTATGATATTCAGACATCTGCGACCACCTCCTATCTCGGGCGGGACAGTTCTTCGGCAAGGGATCTGTAGTCGTCGTCGGATATGATGCCGCTCTCCAATCTCTCTTTGGCCCATATCTCGATCTTGTAGTCGCTGCCCAAGAAAACCACCTCTTTTTTTGCGTCTATCTTTTCAAGAAGTTCCGAAGGGATAGTGATTCTCCCGAGCTTGGGGTCGGGGGTCACCACGGCTCTTTCGAGCAGATATCTCCTCCAGAATCGGGCGTGTTTCTCATTAAGCAGGTCAAGCTTGGCCTTCACCGCCTCGCTCTGGCGCCGCCATTCTTCGAGGGTATAGACCTCGAGACAGTCGGAGTAGATGTCTTTGTGGATTACCAGGGTCATGTCCGGTCCGCCGGCAAGGGCATTCTTGAACACCGAGGGGAAGACAATCCTCCCCTTGTCGTCCACTTTTGCCTCAGCTTTTCCGATGAATGTAACCATAGACCCGTTTAATGTCTTTCACGCTTGAGGCAAAGGTACTAATTAATTTTCCATTTTCTTCCACCATGTTCCAATTTTTTCCACAGACTTCCGGTCCGCCTGCGGAGGTCCCGAAAAAAGGGTGTTTCCGGGCATAAAAAATTGGGGGAAAACTCTTTGAAAACCGCACCTTTTTAGTATGTTTGCGGCGCAAAACGCAAACCGAGGCCGCGGCCGCGGAGAAGTTGAACAAAGAAGCTGTTTTTATGGGAAATGAGAAAAACACTTTTTCTTCTTACTACTTTGCTAAGTGGTTCGCTCGCCTCGTATCAAGAGGCTGAGGCTCAGAACGCTGGCGAATTCGAGTTTCGGGTGATTCCCCGTTTCGAGGTCAACCCGTACATTCCTGCAGGCAAGGATGCCAAAGGGTCGTGCGACCTTGGCTCCACCTCTCTCTACACACAGCTCGAGGGCAGTATCGGAGAGCATTTCTATTACTATCTCTCCAACCACTGGATCTCGACTGACCTGAAATCTCTTTACGTCATCGAAGAAGACGGCGGCAACAAGGCCAACCTCTTCCGCAGCGACTGCACCGGCTGGCTCGACATGGGCTATGTCGGATTCACTTTCGGCAGCTGGGACATCTCGCTCGGAAAGGACATGGTCGTCGTGGGCACCTTTGAGGAAGATGCCATGGATGTGGAAAGCCATGCCAATCTCAACACCTATTTCTGGAACGCCGCGCAGGTTTACCAATGGGGCGCCAAAGTGGCCTGGACCACACCTTCCGAGTCTTCGCAGTTCTTTCTCCAGCTGACTTCCTCTCCCTTTTCCACCAGGCCTTTCGGAAAATCCTGGTATGAGGGGAACGGCGGACACCTCAAGACCTTTACCGGAGGCTGGTACGGTTCCATAGGGAACTGGGAGACAGTCTGGTCGGCGAACATGATGGAGTATTCCACGGGGAATTTCCTCGGGATGCTCGGTCTGGGCAACCGCCTGAGCGCCGGAGACTTCACTTTCTCTCTCGACTTCCTGGCCAGGTCCACCTCCCTCAGCGAGCTCTTCAGCAGGGAGATGTCCCTGAGCGGTTCCGTCCTGTATGAGCTCTCCCCCCGCGCCGAGGTTTTCGTGAAGGGCGGCTATGAGCGCGCTCACGGACACGACTTCTTCGCCTGGGAAGGGGATGAGTTCGTGCCCACGGCGCTTGCGGGCGGAGACTCCGACTATGTTTTCGGCGGCGCCGGAATACATTACTACCCCATAAAGGGCGACAGGAGCCTCAGGATCCACGCAGTGGCCGCGGCCAACAATTTCTCCCGGGACCTCGTCTCGGTCAGCGTCGGAGTCATGTATGACTTCGACCTCACGGGGTTCATCGCCCGCGGCAGGGAGGCCGGGAAAGAGAGCAGGGCTATTGACGCAAGGAATTTTAAGGCAATCTGACGAATGGAATCACAGGACACCATAATCAGCATCGAACACCTCTCGAAGTCTTTCGACGGGGTTACGGTGCTCAAAGATATCAATCTCAACATACGCAGGGGCGAATTCATCACCTTCCTCGGCCCCTCGGGCTGCGGCAAGACCACTCTCCTGCGCATGATAGCCGGCTTTCTCAAGCCGGACAGCGGCAGGGTGGTCATGGAGGGGAAGGACATAACCGACACTCCGCCCAACCTCCGCCGGCTCAACACCGTTTTCCAGCGCTATGCGCTCTTCCCCCATCTGGATGTCTATGACAACGTGGCCTTCGGCCTCAAGCTCAGGAAGACTCCGGAGGACGAGATCGACAAGAGCGTGCGCAAGGTACTCAAGATGGTGACGATGAGCGACTATGAGGACCGCGACGTGGATTCGCTCTCGGGCGGCCAGCAGCAGAGGGTCGCCATAGCCAGGGCCATAATCAACCAGCCTTCGGTCCTGCTTCTGGACGAGCCGCTTTCGGCCCTGGACCTCAAGATGAGAAAGGACATGCAGATGGAGCTCAAGGAGATGCACAAGAAGCTGGGCATATGCTTCATCTATGTCACCCACGACCAGGAGGAGGCTCTCACCCTGAGCGACACCATAGTGGTGATGAACGAGGGCCGCATCCAGCAGACCGGCACCCCCAAGGACATCTACAACGAGCCTCAGAACTGCTTCGTGGCCGACTTCATCGGCGAGAGCAATATCTTGAACGGCACGATGATACGCGACCGCAGAGTCCGTTTCCTGGACCATGATTTCGACTGCGTGGACGAGGGCTTCGGCGAGGACACCCCCGTGGACATAGTGATCCGTCCGGAGGACATAATCATGGGCAAGCCCGACGGGAGCGAGCAGTTCCGCGGCAAGGTGACCTCATGCATATTCAAGGGCATCCACTATGAGATGACGGTCGTGACCGATGAGGGCTATGAGATCATAGCCCAGAACTACTCCGCCTATGAAGGCGAGGTGGGAATGTCCGTCAGGCCTTTCGACATCCAGGTCATGCACAAGGAGTGCGTGCGCAACAGCTTCCCCGGCGAGATGGTCTCCTCCCACAGCGTGAGCATGCTGGGAACGGAGTTCGAATGCGGGGCGACGGGGCTGGAGAGCGGCGACACCGTGCGCGTGGAGGTGGAGTTCGCCAAGGTGGACCTCATGGACAGCCAGGACGACGGCACCGGCTGGGGCCAGGTGGACACCATCCTCTACAACGGAAAGCACTATCACCTCACCATCAAGACGGACGAGGGCGAGAAAGTCTTCGTGGACACGGACGACGTCTGGGACAAGGGGGACCTTGTGGGCATAAACATAGCCCCCTCCGACATGAAGGTCATAAAGGAGGTCCGCGACAATGGCTAGATTCCTGTCGGGAGCGGCCGGCCGCAGGGCCAACTGGGCCATTCCATACACCATATTCATGCTCATCTTCACCGTCCTGCCTATGGTGCTGATCGGGGTCTATGCGTTTTCCGACGGAAACGGGCATTTCGCCCTGCAGAACTTCGTCAGGTTCTTCGGCGAGAAGGAGACCCTCAACACCTTTGTCTATTCCATAGGCATAGCCATAATAACGACGGGCCTGTGCATACTGCTGGGCTATCCCGTCGCATATATCCTCAGCGACAAGAAGCTGAACCGCTCGGAGGTGACCATAATCCTGTTCATCATGCCCATGTGGATCAACGTCCTCATCCGCACGCTGGCGACAGTGTCCCTCTTCGACTTTCTCCGCCTGCCGCTCGGACAGGGGGCGCTCATCTTCGGCATGGTCTATAACTACCTGCCGTTCATGATATATCCCATCTACAATGTCCTGCAGAAGATGGACCGCTCGCTAGTGGAGGCCGCCCAGGACCTCGGGGCCACCGGGGCGCAGGTGTTCAGGAAGGTGACTGTGCCGCTGTCCCTGCCGGGAGTCTATAGCGGGGTGCTCATGGTGTTCATGCCTACGATCTCCACCTTCGCGATAGCCGAGCTGCTCACTTCCAACAACATCAAGCTGTTCGGTACCATAATCCAGGACAATATCAACAACACCATGTGGAACTATGGTGCCGCCCTTTCGCTCATCATGCTGGTGATAATCGGCGTTACGAGCATATTCTCGGGCGGAAAGGAGCCCAATGAGCAGGGAGGGCTGATATGATGAAGAAAATTATCGCCCAGGCCTATGTCTGGATCATACTGGCGGCGCTCTATGCCCCCATCCTGATCATAATGATCTTCTCGTTCACCGAGGCCAAGGTGCTCGGCAGCTGGACAGGATTCTCTCTGGACCTCTACCGCAACATCTTTACCGGCGGGGTGAAGAGCTCCATGCTCATGGCCATAGCCAACACCTTGATAATCGCCGCCGTGGCCGCAGTGATATCCACCGTCCTCGGTACCATCTCGGCCATAGGCATATTCAACATGAAGGGCGGCCCGCGCAAGGCCATAACCTTCGTGAACAACATCCCCATGCTGAACCCGGACATCATCACCGGCGTGTCGCTCTTCCTGCTCTTCGTGAGCCTCGGGGTGACTCAGGGCTATGTCACCGTGGTTCTGGCGCATGTGGCCTTCTGCACCCCCTATGTGATTCTGAGCGTGATGCCCCGTCTGCGACAGATGAATCCGAACATCTATGAGGCGGCTCTCGACCTGGGCGCCACCCCGGCCCAGGCCATGCGCAAGGTGATAATCCCGGAAATCAGGCCGGGCATGATTTCGGGCCTGATACTGGCCTTCACCATGTCCATAGACGATTTCGCCGTGACTCTGTTCACCAAGGGTAACAACGGGCTGGAGACCATCTCCACCTACATCTATTCCGACGCCCGCAAGGGCGGTCTCACCCCTGAGCTCCGCGCCCTTTCAACACTGATCTTCGCCACCGTGCTGCTGCTTCTGATTGTCGTCAACGTGCGCCAGCACAGGATGCTGAAGAAGTCTCAGCAGAACGCGCTCAGCAGGCAGAGGCCTGCGCACAGGATATAGGCCCGGCGCCGCTGCGGATTTTTCTTGACAAACATAAACCTACGATAAATGAAACTGTACAGATTCTTTTTCGCGGCTCTTGCCGCACTCCTTGTCCTTCCCGTGGCATCCTCCGCCGGCGACGAGAAAACCGGCGAGCGCCAGAAGACCCTGAAAATCTATAACTGGGCTGACTATATAGACGAGGACCTGCTCTACAA
>CAVIVH010000081.1:5465-6342 GCA_963646185.1 bacterium
CTGGAGAGGATATCAAGATTGTCTATAGCCTCTTCGACATCAATGAGATAATGCTCACGAAGATCGAGAAGGGCCATGAGGACTATGATGTCGTATGCCCCTCCGACTACATAATCGAGAGGATGCTGCGCTCCGACCTCCTGCTTCCCATAGACAAGGATTTCGGCGACACTCACAACTATATCGACGAGAATGTCTCGCCCTTCATCAGGAACATGTTCGACCATGTGGACGGCTCCGGCAAGAATGCCAACGACTATGCCGTGGGCTATATGTGGGGCACGACGGGCTTCCTCTATAACAGGGCCTATGTCGCCGATGACGAGGTCAGGTCCTGGAGCGCCATCGCCAATCCCAAGTTTGCCGGACATCTTTTCGTGAAGGACGCTTTCCGCGACGTCTATGGCCCCATACTCATGATGCTCAGGCAGGACGAACTGCGCTCCGGCGCCGTGACCCGCGAGGCTCTGTCGTTTGACAGCTCCGACGAGTCCATCGCGCTGGTGGAGAATTATCTGAAGTCCTGCAAGGACAACATCGCCGGCTGGGAGCAGGATTTCGGCAAGGAGAGGATGGTCCAGGGCAAGGGCTGGCTGAACTTCACCTGGAGCGGGGACGCCAAGTGGGCCATCGACGAGGCCAGGCTGGTCGGAGTGGACCTGGGCTGGAACATTCCCGACGAGGGGAGCAACTATTGGTTTGACGGCTGGGTCATCCCTAAATATGCAAAAAACACCAAGGCCGCGCGCTATTTCATCAACTTCATGTGCATGCCTCAGAACGCCATCCGCAACATGAACGAGATCGGCTATGTGAGCGTGATTTCGTCTCCTGAAATCCTGGAGGCCATGCAGGATTCCACTGCATATCCCGGGAC
>CAVIVH010000082.1:0-6323 GCA_963646185.1 bacterium
GCAGCAACAAGAAGGTGCCGTATTCGACCGACGACAAGGTGGACAATCCTGTGAGCCTCTATGCGGCCACCAAAAAGAGCAACGAGCTGATGGCCCATGCCTATTCGAAGCTCTACAACATCCCGAGCACCGGCCTGCGCTTTTTCACGGTCTATGGCCCGGCGGGCCGTCCGGACATGGCCTATTTCGGTTTCACGGACAAGCTGGTGAAGGGAGAGACCATAAAGATATTCAACTATGGCAACTGTCGGCGCGACTTCACATATGTCGATGACATAGTGGAGGGCATAGTCCGGGTGATGAGGCATGCGCCGGAAAAGAAGACCGGCGAAGACGGGCTGCCGGTGCCGCCATATAAGGTCTATAACATAGGCAACTCGCATCCGGAAAATCTGCTGGAGTTCGTGAAGATTCTGCAGGAGGAGCTGGTCCTCGCCGGAGTGCTGCCTGCGGACTATGACTTCGACGCGCACCGCGAGCTGGTGCCTATGCAGCCGGGCGACGTTCCGGTGACCTATGCGGACACGACTCCTCTGGAGGAGGACTTCGGCTACAGGCCTTCCACGCCTCTCCGCACCGGCCTCCGCGCCTTCGCCCAGTGGTATAAGGAGTATTATTTCTAAAGCCGCTCCGGGCGTCTTGATGCTTTAGCGGACTCGGCGACTGCAGGCTCGAGGCCGGGCATCGGCAGTCGTCTCCGGGGCCTGTGACCGCCCGCGGGGGCCTTTTCGGAGTGCGGCCGCGCTGTTTTTCATTTTACTTGATTAAATTTGCAGGATAATGCGGGGCCGGGGCTCGCGGAGGCGGGACCGCAGGCGTGCTGTTTTGAAAAGTTCTTTCTATGTCAGACATAATTCTGGGGATCGAATCATCCTGCGACGACACATCGGCCGCCGTAATCAAAGACGGATATCTGCTGTCCAATGTCATAGCCAGCCAGCAGGTGCATAAGGATTATGGGGGAGTGGTCCCAGAGCTCGCCTCCAGGGCGCACGAACAGAACATAGTGCCGGTCGTGAGCCAGGCGCTGGACAGGGCGGGCGTGAAGAAAGAAGAAATCTCCGCCATCGCATTCACCCGCGGACCGGGCCTTCTGGGCTCGCTCCTTGTGGGCACGTCGTTCGCCAAGGCATTCGCGCTGGCGCTGGACAAGCCCATGATCATGGTCAACCACCTTCAGGGCCATATCCTCGCCGACTTCGTCAAGCAATATGACAAGGAGAACCGCCAGCCGTCGTTCCCATATCTATGCCTGCTCGTTTCGGGCGGCAACTCGCAGATAGTCAAGGTCTCCAGCCCTCTGGAATATGAGATTCTCGGCCAGACCATAGACGACGCCGTGGGCGAGGCCTTCGACAAATGCTCCAAGATGATGGGCCTGGGCTATCCGGGCGGCCCTGTCATAGACCGTCTCGCAAAGGCCGGCGACCCGAACCGCTTCAAGTTCGCGAAACCCCATATCGGGGGCCTGGACTACAGCTTCAGCGGCGTGAAGACTTCGCTGCTCTATTTCGTGAGGGACGAGATGGCCAGGGACCCGGAGTTCATGGAGAAGAACAAGGAGGACATCTGCGCGAGCTTCCAGAAGACTCTGATCGACATCCTGATGGACAAGCTCATAAAGGCTTCGCGCCAGACCGGAATCAAGGAAATTACCATAGGCGGGGGAGTGTCCGCCAACAGCGGCCTCAGGGAGAGAGTCGTCTCGGAGGGCGCAAAGCGCGGATGGAACACCTATCTGCCTGAGTTCAAGTTCACTACCGACAATGCGGCCATGATTGCCATAGCCGGATATTTCCATTATCTCGCGGGCGAGAGGACTCCGCTGGATGTCGCTCCGGTGTCGCGCATGGCCGAATTTTAACCGGTGGCCGTGCTGATGCGGCCGCCCATAAGAGTATATATGACAACATTTGAAATTACCTGCCCCATGGGGCGCGAACCGCGCATCGATGACATCCGCTATGCCGCGGCCCAGGTGCTTCGTCTCAGAAACAGCGCCGTGGTCAATGTGATAGACCCGACAAAGTCCTACCAGCCGACCATGAGGGGGGCTGACGCCGTGTGCGTGATTGCCAAAAGGTCCATAGACGCGAGGGGCGACCTGAAGATGGTCTATAAGATCGAGGCCTATCGCAGCAGCGAGAATTATGCTGAATATAAGCCCGAAGAATACAGGGACGTTGCCGGTGCGGAGCCGGTGATCGTGGTCGGGGCCGGTCCTGCGGGCATGTTCGCGGCTCTGAAGCTCCTGACGCTGGGCCTGAAGCCGGTGGTGCTGGAGAGGGGCAAGGACGTGCACAGGCGCAAGGCCGACATGGCGGCGCTTTCCAGAACGGGCGCCGTGAATCCGGATTCCAATTATTGCTATGGCGAGGGCGGCGCAGGCGCGTTCTCGGACGGCAAGCTCTATACGCGTTCGTCCAAGAGGGGCGACATCCGCGAGGTGCTCTATCAGTTTGTGGACTTCGGCGCCAATCCTTCGATTCTGATCGATGCGCATCCGCATATAGGCACTGACAAGCTGCCCAGAGTGGTGGAGAACATCCGCAAGTGCATAATCGGGCACGGGGGCGAGTATCATCTCGACACCCGCGTGACCGGGATTGAGAAGGATGCGGAGGGTCAGTTTACGGTTTCGACCGCTTCGGGCGAGGAATATAGGGCCGGAAATGTGATTCTGGCCACAGGCCATTCGGCGCGCGACATCTATGAGATGCTGGCCGCCAAGGGATGGGAGCTGCAGCCTAAGGGCTTTGCCATGGGCGTGCGGGTGGAGCATCCCCAGTCGCTGATCAACAGGATCCGTTACCGCGGACAGTGGGAACCCGGAATGCCGGCGGCGGAGTATTCGTTTGTGGAGCAGGTGGATGAGCCGAACGAGGAGGGCGAGGTCATGGACGGTCGCGGAGTGTTCTCGTTCTGCATGTGCCCGGGCGGCGTGCTGGTGCCTTCTGCCACTGAGCCGGGGACCACGGTGCTGAACGGAATGTCCAATTCGGCGCGCAACTCGAAGTGGGCCAATGCCGGAGTGGTCGTGTCCATAGAGCCGGGCGACGAGCCTGAGGAGTATAAGGCTGACGGAGCGTTCAGCCTGATGAATTTCCAGAGGGATGTGGAGAGGAAGATGTATGAGTATGTCGCTTCTCGGCATCCTGACAATCCGGCTGCGGCTCCTGCGCAGAGGATGGCGGATTTCTGCGAGGGCATGCTGTCGGAGGATCTGCCGGAGACTTCGTATCATCCGGGTGTGGTGTCGGCGCCGCTGCATGAGCTGCTGCCGGCGCATGTGTCGGATCGTCTGCAGAAGGCGTTTCCGCTTGTGGAGAGGTCTATGCGCGGGTATTATACCAATGACGCGCTGCTGCTGGGAGTGGAGTCGCGCACTTCGTCGCCGATTCGCATTCCCCGTGATTCTGAGACGCTTGAGTATGAGAGCGTTGAGGGTCTGTTCCCCTGTGGCGAGGGTGCCGGTTATTCGGGGGGCATAGTGTCTTCGGCTATGGACGGAATCAATTGTGCGAAGGCTGTTTACCGCAGGTTGCATCCCGAGGAGTTTGCTTCTGAGGAGTTCAGCGAGGACTCTGAGGACGGCCTGCTCAAGGCTGCGGGAGTGGCTGCTGAGGGCGGTGCCGGTGTTTCGGCTGAGGGTGCTGCTTCTGCTTCTGCTTCTGCTTCTGCTGAGGGCGCTACTGACGGTGTTTCGGGCGATGGCACTTCCGATGGCGCTGCCGAGGCCTAGGCAGGCGGCTTGCTGAAGCGCTTCTGGAGCCGATGGAAACCACTTAATAACACTGAAATGATGAAAGAGAATAGGCTTGAGATCAGATATTCGGTCTATGGGTCTCTGGATGAGCTGGAGCCTGAGGACCGGAAGGTTGCGGAGGCCGCTGTCGCCGCTCAGAAGTCGTCGTATGCGCCACATTCGCACTTCAATGTGGGCGCGGCTGTCCTGCTGGCCGACGGGAGCATAGTCCCGGGCTCGAATCAGGAGAATGACGCCTATCCTTCGGGTCTATGCGCTGAGCGGACGGCCATGTTTGCCGCTGCGGCCATGCATCCGGGCGTGCCTTTTGTGACTCTGGCCGTCGTGGGAGGGCATTCGCAGACCGTCTGTGACGACCCTGCGACTCCGTGCGGCGCCTGCCGTCAGGTCATGGCCGAGTATCAGAAGCTTTCGGGCAGGCCCATGAATATTCTGATGGTCGGCGGACGGGAGATCTGGAAGTTCGTGGGCGTGGAGTCGATTCTGCCGTTTATATTCGACAGTCTGTAGAGGAATATTCCGAAAATTACTATATTTGCACAAGGGAAAGTCGTACACGACCAGCTCCCTCTGAATTCCCCCAGGACCGGAAGGGAGCAAGGGTAGGAGGTTGTAGCGGTGCGATGTACGGGGCTTTCCCTTTTTCGTTGTCGAAAGACAACGAAAAAGGGAAAATTGTTTACCCCTCTGTCGCTGCGCGACATCTCCCGGTGGGAGAATGCGGCTGCGCAAAGCTCCGCCGGCGTCAAAGCTGCTTCGGTTTTCTTCCGAAAACCTCGCTGACGCTTGTGACGCGCCGCTGTTGCGGCCTGGTGTACAGCCATTGTCAGGCGAGGCACATCGGACCCTACTGGCCCACCCTTCAGCAGCCTGCGCGACATCTCCAGGTGCCCGTTGCCCGGTGAAGGAAGAGGAATTGGATGTTATGAAGATTTGTGTTGGATTGTCGGGCGGAGTGGACTCGAGTGTCGCCGCTCTTCTCCTGAAACGTCAGGGCTACGACGTCTTCGCCATGTTCATGCAGAACTGGCACGACGCCGACTCGACCCTTCATGGCGACTGCGAATGGGAGGAGGACCGCTTCGTGGCCGAGCTTGTGGCCAGGAAGATAGGGATTCCGTTCTATTTCGTGGACCTGTCCACAGAATACCGTCAGCGCGTGGTGGACTATATGTTCAGCGAGTATTCCCATGGCCGCACCCCCAATCCCGACGTGCTCTGCAACCGCGAGATAAAGTTCGACGCTTTCTGGGAGGCGGCCCGCAAGCTGGGCGCCGACATGGTCGCCACCGGACACTACTGCCGGAAAGCCGAGACCATAGGCCCGGACGGTCAGACCATATACCGGATATTCGCCGGCTCCGACCATAACAAGGATCAGAGCTATTTCCTGTGCCAACTGTCTCAGCAGCAGCTTGCTGCGGCTATGTTCCCGATTGGGGGCCTCGACAAGCCCGAGGTGCGGCGGCTGGCTCATGAGGCCGATCTGCCGTCGGCCGACAAGAAGGACTCGCAGGGCATATGCTTTGTGGGCAAGGTGGACCTGCCGGTCTTTCTGCAGCAGAAGCTGAAGTCGGTCGAGGGCGATGTGATTGAGATCTATGATGCCTGGTAAGACGCGGATCCGCTCTATCAGGCGAAGCGAGCCATTCTGTCACGGCTCGAGGGCGGGGCTGAGCCGAAGATGGTGACTGACTATATTTCCGAAGATAAATGCACACCGTCGGCCGAGGGCCATGCCTATGATGCTCAGGCTGTTGCGGCATTGACCGATGCGGAGCTGGACACTCTGGCGGAGCCGCTCCGATATGAGCTGAAGTTCGAGACGGAGACCTATAAGTCCGGCAAGCATCATGTCCGGAAGACCCGCTATAAGGCCAATCCGTTCGGGGTTATGCTCGGGCGTCATGAGGGCGCGCAGTTCTATACGGTCGGGCAGCGGAAGGGGCTGAATATCGGCGGACACGACAATCCGTTGTTTGTGATTGCGACCGATGTGGAGAGGAATATTGTCTATGTGGGTGAGGGTCACACACATAGGGGCCTTTCGGGCAGCTGCCTGAAGATCGCCGCCGCTGACGTGCACTGGATCAGACCGGACTTGGCCATGGTCCCGGGCGAGGTGCGGCGCTATAATGTGCGGGTCCGTTACCGTCAGCCGCTGCAGAGGGCCACTCTGCTTATGCGCGAGGGCGGTCTGTATGTTCTGTTCGACACTCCGCAGCGCGGCATCACCCCCGGCCAGTTCGCCGTCTGGTATGCCGACGATGAGGAGATGCTCGGCTCCGGCACTATTCTCTGATAAACGTTTATGCGATAAATGCTTATGCCTAAGCATCTGTCGCTGAGAGCATTGGGCTGCGAGTTCGGCAGTCAGTGGCCGATAAACGTTTATGGCTCTTGATGGTCTGGCCGGGGGGCAGGAAGGCCTGCTTGTGGGTTGTGCGATAAGCGTTTATGGTCGTCGGGCGGTTCGATTGGCTGCTGAGGGCGGCCGTTAAGCGTTTATGAGCTTTTTGGCGGCGGACTGGCCGGCGAGGAGGCCGGTGGCGAATGC
>CAVIVH010000083.1:0-1188 GCA_963646185.1 bacterium
GTCGCCCGGCTGCCACTGCATGCCGAACACGTCGCCTGCGGCCGGAGACAGCATCTCCACGCCATAGTCCTCCAGCACTTCCCGGAGATACCCGGCGGCGTCTTTTTCACCTTCGGACCCGGCCTTCCTGCCCTCCAGGGCGGCGGACGCAAGATAGGACACATGTTCCCTGAGGGATTTCGCCACTTCCCCGCTGTCGGAATCGGCAACGGCGCTCATGTACTGGGCGTTCAGCGGAAGAAAACACAGCGACAGCGCAAGTGCCGCCGCAACTTTTTTGACAATGCTCAACATCGGCCACTACTCATTTACAAGAATCCACACGTCGGGGGGACAGAATGCCTCCTCCCTGATCTTGTCCAGACACTTGTAGGCATAGTTCAGATTGTCCGTCTGGCATGTGCCTATCGCGGTGAGCCCGTTCCTGAAGCTGATCAGAGTGCCGGTATAGCCGGCCTCCTGAACGGTCCCGAGCAGCTTCTCGGCGTTCGGTCTGGCGGCAAAGGCACCGACGACTATATAGTAGCGGTAGTCAAGTTTCGTTCCAAAAAGGCCTCCGAGCTTGGAAGGGTTGAGGAATGTGCCCCTTTCCTGCAGTCCCGACTTGCCCATGGAGACGGCCTCGCGGACGGCCGAATCGAGTGCGGCCAGCGAGTCCGAAAGCTCCTTCTCGACATTGTGAAGCGAATCCATCCTCGCCCGGTGAGCAAGAAGCTCCGCCTCGGCGATAGCCTCTTTTTTCGCCTCTATTTCCTTCGATGTGGGTCTGCCCGCAAGCTTTCTCAGAGCGTCGCACCCGGTAAGGAGGACGAGCGCAACCGCGAGAGCCGGAAGAAGATGTGCTTTCATATTGACGACTTTCTGTTAAGGATACAAATTTAGTAATTAATTGAGTAATTTTGTATCGGCCGCCCTTCAAGCGGCCGATTTCGACAGAATGAAGAAAACCATAACATTGGATGCGGTCTCGCCGATAGAGATCTATGGCGCCGGCAACCGGATACTCGAGGAGTTCTGCAGCTATTTTCCCGGGCTCAGAGTGGTCGCAAGGGGGAATGAACTGATTCTGGACGGAAAGCCGTCCCAGATCGAGGAATTCAACATGAGGCTGGCCGAGCTGATTGAGCGCAGACACCAGAAGCTGAACCTCACGAGCTATGACGTGGAGGACATCTTCGACGGTGAGAC
>CAVIVH010000083.1:1198-3769 GCA_963646185.1 bacterium
GGTGAGACCTCCGCCGACAAGTTCAAGCTCAACGGCGACGCGGTCATAGTCCACACCACGGACGGAAAGCCGGTGAGGGCCCGGAACAAGACCCAGCAGGAGATGGTCAAGGCCTATTTCGAAAACGACCTCGTGTTCGCGGTGGGTCCGGCCGGAACGGGAAAGACCTATGTAGCCATAGCGCTGGCGGTGAGGGCCCTGAAGAACAGGGAGGTAAAGAGGATCATACTCACCCGCCCCGCCGTGGAGGCCGGAGAGAGGCTGGGATTCCTTCCGGGCGACCTGAAGGACAAGCTCGACCCCTATCTCCAGCCGCTCTATGACGCGCTGGGAGACATGGTCCCGTCCAAGAAGCTTCAGGATTTCATAGCCGACGGCACCATCCAGATAGCCCCGCTGGCCTATATGAGAGGCCGCACCCTCGACAGGGCGTGCGTGATACTCGACGAGGCGCAGAACACCAACCTGGGACAGCTCAAGATGTTCCTCACCCGAATGGGCACGAGCGCCAAGTTCATAGTCACGGGCGACGCCACCCAGGTGGACCTGCCCAGGAAGGAAGATTCCGGCCTGCTGAACTGCGTGTCCATGCTCAAGGGTCTCAAGGGCGTAGCCACGGTCTTTTTCACCAACGAGAACATAGTGCGCCACCCGCTGGTCTCCAAAATCGTGAAGGTGTTCGACGAAGAGGAGAAGTCCCGCAGGCCCGCCGAAGACTGACGATTCCGACCCGGCCCCGGCCGTCTCCTCCGGGACCGGAAAGACACAAAAAAGGGATGACTGAATCAGTCATCCCTTTTTGTTGTGAAAACTCCGGTTACTCGGCCTTTCCGCTGGCCACGACCTTGTCATACTTGTCGTATGCGGCCTGGTACTTGGGATCCTCATCGCGGAAACGATAGTTGGCATTCTTGAGGTACTCGGCGATACCGACCTTGGTGGCATTGTCCTGAGAAAGCTCATAAGCCTTCTCGAAAGGAACGATGCAGTTCTTGAGGCTGCTCTCGAACTCCTCGACAAGAGCGGCATACTTGGTGTCGTCAAGCTCTGCCTGAGCCATCTCCTGAACCTCGACGGCCCTGTTGTAATACATGATGCCCTCTCCGACATAGCCGAACTCATACTTCGGGTTCACCTGAGCGCACTGCTCATAAGCCTTGACAGCGGCGTCATAGTTGCCGAGCTGAGCGTGGATGTTACCCTCGACATAGTAGAGAGAAGCGTTGTTGGGCTCGTTGGCCTTGGCTGCATCGAGCAGCTCGAAAAGCCTCTCGGTGCCCTCTCCGGCCTGAGTGTAGTAGTTGATCAGACCGATAAGGATGCTCTGGCTGTTGGGATATTTTGCAAATCCTTCCTCAAGATACTTCTTGGCGTTGTCGGCATCCACAGTGGCGAGCCTTGAATAGACGTCACCGTCCTTTGCGAAATATCCGAGGTCATAGCACTGCTGATAGAACTTCTTGGCCCTGGCGTTGTCGCCTGCTGCCTGAGCAAGGAAACCGGCGTTGTAGATGGCGTTGGTATCCACCTTCTCAAGGGGCTTCATTGCGGAAGTCTTGGCTGCATCCTCGAAGAGGACGCTGCCGGCGGCATACTGGCCGAGCTGATACCTGGTGTAGCCCTCGCTCATATACTTCTGGGCGATGGACTCGAGACCCTCGGAGATTCCCTTGGCCTTGGGGTCGATGGAATATGCCTTCTCATAAGCCTCGGCGGCCTTGGAAAGAGCATTGTCCTCGGCGGGCTTGGTCACCTCGATGATGGCCAGGGTTCCTTCGGGAGTGAAATAAAGGTTCTTGTTCTCATAGACCTCCTTGGAATACTGAGCACCTCCGACGACGGCGTTCTCCACCGAGAGGGGCTGCTCCTTCATGAGAAGGGAAAGCTCCTGCCTGGAAGCGTTCACCCAAAGAGCTCCGGCCGGAGCGTCATAGGCGGAGACATATGTCTCGCCGAGCTTCGTCCATGTGAGAGCCTTTGTGGCCTTCTTGGGATTCTCTGTGGCAGCCTTGGCAGCCTCCAGAGCCTTCTGGGCGTCAGCCACAGACTTAACCTGAGCCTGAGCGACCTGTACTGAGGCAAGTATTGCCAGAGCAAAAAGGATTTTTTTCATAAGCTATTGTTTTAACTATTGATTATTAACTTCTTCGGATGCCTCGCCGCCTTCTTCCGCGGGCTGCTGCCCGGCAGCGTCATCCCTCTCGCCGTCAACCACGGACACCGCCGCAATCGAATCGCCTTCCCGGACATTTATGAGCCTTACGCCCTGAGTGGCGCGACCGGCCACCTTGATGTCCGAGACCGCCATCCTGATGGTCAGTCCGGAATGGGTGATAATCATGAGGTCATCAGCATCTTTAACGGATTTTATTGCAATAAGTGAGCCAGTCTTGTCGGTAATGTTGATGGTCCGCACTCCCTTGGCCCCCCTGTTGGTGATTCTGTACTCGTCAAGGTCGGAACGCTTGCCATATCCGTGCTCGCTCACGACCAGAATCGTGTGCTCCGCCGCGTCGGCAGCCTTGGGGTCGCAGGAAATGGCTCCGATCACCTCGTCGTCATCGTCTATGC
>CAVIVH010000083.1:3779-6317 GCA_963646185.1 bacterium
CTTCCCACCTCTCTTGCGTCATTCTCGTTGAAGCGCACGCAGCGTCCCTTCCTGGCGGCTATCATAATCTCGGTGTCGCCGCCTGTCAGAAGAGCGTCGAGAAGCGAGTCTCCCTCCTTGAAGGTGATGGCCTTGATGCCCTTGTTGCGGCTGCGCACATTGCCGTATTCGGCCAGGCTGGTCCTCTTGACTATGCCCCTCCTGGTGACCAGCACCACGAAATGGCTGTTCTTGTACTCGTCGCTCTCGATGTTCTGGGCGTTGAGATAGGTGCGGATGCTGTCGCCCTGCTCGATCGGGATTATGTTCTGGATGGCCCTTCCCTTGGAAGCCCTGGCTCCCTCCGGAATCTCATAGACCTTGAGGTTGTAGCGCATGCCCTTTTCGGTGAAGAACAGCATGGTGCTGTGCATGTTGGCTATGTAGATGTGTTCGATGAAGTCCTCGTCGCGCACCGCGCTGGCCTTCATTCCCACTCCGCCCCTGTTCTGGGTCCTGAACTCTGTGAGAGGGGTCCTCTTTATATATCCGAGATGGGATATGGTGATCACCACATCGTCGTCGGCATAGAAGTCTTCGGGGTTGAACTCGTCGGAGCTGCGCACGATCTCGGTGCGGCGGGGGTCGCCGTACTTCTCCTTCAGCTCCATGGTCTCGTCCTTGATTATGCCCATCTGAAGCTTCTCGTCGGCGAGAATGGCCTGGCAGCGGGCGATAAACTTCTCCAGGTCGTCATATTCGGCCTGAAGCTTGGCCCTTTCCAGTCCCACGAGCTGTCTGAGACGCATGTCCACGATAGCCTGGGCCTGCGCGTCGGAAAATCCGAACGTGGACATGAGAGTAGCCTTGGCCTCGTCTATGTTCTTGGACTCGCGGATGATTCTCACTACCTCGTCGATGACGTCTATGGCCTTGAGCAGACCTTCGAGAATGTGGGCCCTCTTCTGGGCCTTGTCAAGCTCGAACTTCGTCCTGCGGATTATAACCTCGTGCCTGAAGTCCACGAACTCCTTTATCATGTCCTTGAGGTTCATGGTCATGGGCCTGCCCTTGACCAGCGCGACGTTGTTTATCGCGAAGCTCGACTGGAGTGCGGTGTATTTGAAGAGGTTGTTGAGCACCACGTTGGAGTTGGCGCCCTGCTTGACGCGGATGATCACCCTGATTCCCTCGCGGGAGCTCTCGTCGTTGACATAGGTGATGCCCTCGAGCTTCTTCTCCTCCACAAGCTGAGCAATCTTCTCGATCATCTCGCGCTTGTTGACCATATAGGGGATTTCGGTGATGACTATGGTCTCGCGGCCCTTGTCGTCTACCTCTATCTCGGTGCGTGCGCGCACGGTCACCTTGCCTCTGCCGGTCTCATAAGCGTCCCTGATGCCCTGCACGCCCTGGATTATGCCTCCTGTCGGGAAATCGGGGCCCTTGAGATGCTGCATCAGGTCAGCGACAGCTATCTCGGGGTTGTCGATATATGCGCATATGGCGTCGCAGCATTCGCCGAGATTGTGGGGGGCCATGTTTGTGGCCATGCCCACGGCTATGCCGGCCGATCCGTTCAGCAGCAGAAGCGGAACCTTCGTGGGAAGCACGGTGGGCTCCGGAATGGTGTCGTCGAAGTTCAGCTGGAAATCGACGGTGTCCTTGTCGAGGTCGCAGAGGACCTCTTCCGTGATCTTCTCAAGCTTTGCCTCCGTATATCGCATGGCGGCCTGGGAGTCTCCGTCCATGGAGCCGAAGTTTCCCTGTCCGAAGACGAGGGGATATCTCTGGTTCCAGCCCTGCGCCAGCCTGACCATTGCATCATATACGCTCGAATCACCGTGGGGATGGAACTTACCGAGCACCTCTCCCACTATTCTGGCGGACTTCTTGGTCTGGCCGGAATACCCGATTCCCAGACCGTCCATGCCGAACAGAATACGCCTCTGCACCGGCTTCAGGCCGTCGCGGGCGTCGGGAAGCGCACGGGAGACGATGACGGACATCGAATAGTCGATATAGGCCGTCTTCATCTCCTGATCTATCTCCACCGGCTCTATGATGCCGGTCTTCACTTCTTCTATTTCAGCCATCTTTTCTTCTTTCTAAAACATCTGCATAAGTATGCAAATTTAAGCAAAATTCGGAAAGAAGAAAAGCCGGCTAGCGGCAAAAAGGATTATGGAGCCGACACGGCCGACACATGGCCGGATTTGGTATGACAATTGAAAAAATGGTCGTACCTTAACGGAGAAAAGAAGAAGGAGACATCCATGGACATAAAAGTATCCGACGAGCTCAACAGCATAATCACATATTCCAGGGAGGAGGCCCTCAGGACCGGCAGCTACGGCATAGGCCCGGACCACCTCTTTCTCGGCATGATCCGGCACGGGGACAACGCCGCCATGGCGACTCTCGGCGGGCTTGAGGTGGACACAGGCCGCCTCAAGGCCTTCATCGACTCCAAGATATTCACCAACGAGCGCATCCCCTACTCCGAGCTGGAGCACATAACCTTCTCGAGAGGGGCGCAGAATGTCCTGAGCCTCACCA
>CAVIVH010000084.1:0-6258 GCA_963646185.1 bacterium
CTCGGTGCTCCTCACGGCCAGGGCGACCAGCACTTCGTCGGTGTGCAGTCTGGGGTTGTGTCCGTGCAGATAGGAGACCTTCATGGTCTGGATGGGCTCGATCATGTGCTGGGGAATGAGTTTCACGCTGTGGTCGATGCCGGCCAGATGCTTGGTGGCGTTGAGCAGCAGAGCCGCGCTGGGTCCGAGAAGGTCGCTGGTCTCTGCGGTTATAATCGTGCCGTCCTCAAGTTCTATGGCCGAAGAAGGCTTGCCGCAGGCGGCCTGTCTCTCCTTGGCGGCCATCGTGGTCTTGCGATAGTCAGTGGTGATGCCGGCCTGCTTCATGGTCAGGGCGATCTTGTTCACCTCGCTCTCGTTGTCGCCGCGCTCGGCGAGCCTGTTCAGGGCCGTGTAGTAGCGGCGGATGATTTCCTGCTTGGCGGCCTCGCGGCACACTTCGTCATCGCTGATGCAGAAGCCCACCATGTTCACGCCCATGTCGGTGGGAGACTTGTAGGGGTTGTAGCCGTAGATGCTCTCGAATATGGCGTTCAGGACGGGGAAGATCTCGATATCCCTGTTATAGTTGATAGCGGTCTTGCCATAGGCCTCGAGGTGGAACGGGTCGATCATGTTGATGTCGTTCAGGTCTGCGGTGGCGGCCTCATAGGCTATGTTCACGGGATGCTTGAGCGGCAGGTTCCAGACGGGGAAGGTCTCGAACTTTGCATATCCGGCCTCGATTCCTCTCTTGTGCTCCTGATAGAGCTGGCTGAGGCACACTGCCATCTTGCCGCTGCCGGGGCCGGGGGCCGTGACTATGACCAGCGGACGGGTAGTCTTGATGTAGTCGTTCTTTCCGAAACCTTCGTCAGAGTCGATCAGGGCTACATTGTTGGGGTATCCCTCGATCGTGTAGTGGTAGTAGGTCTCGATTCCCATCCTCTGGAGTCTCTGACGGTAGTTGTCGGCGCTCTTCTGTCCGTTGTAGTGGGTGATAACGACGGCGCTCACATAGAATCCCCTTTTCTGGAATTCGCTTCTGAGGCGGAGGACGTCCTCGTCATAGGTGATTCCCAGGTCTCCTCTCACTTTGTTCTTCTCGATGTCGAGTGCGCTGATGACTATCACGATTTCAGCGCTGTCGGCCAGCTGGCTGAACATGCGCAGCTTGCTGTCGGGGCAGAAGCCCGGGAGAATGCGGCTGGCGTGGTAGTCGTCGAAGAGTTTGCCTCCGAGTTCGAGGTAGAGTTTGTTGCCGAATTTGGCGATGCGTTCCTTGATGTGATCTGACTGAATTCTCAGATACTTGTCGTTGTCGAATCCGTATATCATAGCTTGTTCGTTTATATACGGGCCACAAATCTAAGCAAAAAAATTTTACCGCAACCTGTTTCTCAAAAAAATCGGACGTTTTTTTCTTATCTTTAAAAGTTAAACCAAAACCCTATACATATACTATGAAAGTAGCGATAATCGGAGCCGGAAGCATGGGCGGAACCGCCGCCCGCAGCTTCGCCACCTGCCCTCTTTTCTCACCCGACGACATAATCGTGACGGCCATGCACCAGAAGACTCTGGATGCCTTCGAAGGCACCGGAATACACACCACGCTGGACAACAAGGCTGCCGTCCGCGACGCCGACGTAATCATACTCGCCGTGCGTCCCGAATGTGCCGAAGAAGTGTCCCGCGAGGTGGCTTCGGTCCTGGATTTCGCCAACCAGGTGGTCATAAGCTTCATCGCCGGCATCCCTTCGTCGAAATATGTGGAGTGGTTTGACAACACGGATTTCGACCGTCTCTCGGTGGGAATGACCATCCCCAACCTCTTCCTCGCCATGCCCAACACGGCCATGGAACTCAACGAGGGCCTGACCTTCATCGCCCCCGTCCATGCGACGCCGGTGCAGATATGCCTGGTGAAGGCGATCTTCGACAGCGTGGGCAAGTCGGTGATAATCAATGAAGATATGATGAACGCCGGAATGGCCCTGGCCTCCTGCGGAGTGGCCTATGCCATGAAATATATCCTGGCCTCGGTGGAGGGCGGAAAGCAGCTGGGCTTCAGCACCGAAGAGGCCATCAAGGTCGTGGTGCAGACGGTCAAGGGCGCCGCCATGCTGGTCACCGCCCACGGCTCGGCCCCCGAGGTGGAGATAGCCAAGATCGCCACTCCCGGCGGATACACCGAGAAAGGCCTCAGGGAGATGGAAAATTCCGACTTCACCGCCATAGTCCATTCGGCGCTCGAGGTCTCTTCCAGATAGATTTGCAGCCAAGCTCCCTTTGCCGATGACACCTTTCCTGAAGCAGATCGCATATGCCTGTTACTGCGGCGGAACGCTCGAAGACAAGTGCTTCGTCTTTCCTAACCGCAGGTCTTCGGTGTTCTTCACCAAGTATCTGAAGGATGCCGCGGCGGACCCGTCGGCCATGCCGCCCGGCGGGGTGAAGAAGCCTTTCCGCATGCCGATGATGCTGACCATCAGCGACTTTTTCTTCAGGGCGCATTCTCTTGCGACCGAGGACAGGGTCTCGCTGCTGTTGGAGCTCTATGACTGCTACAGGGAACTGAATCCCACGGCCGAGCCGCTGGACGAATTCCTGGGCTGGGGCGAAATCATTCTCGGGGACTTCTCGGACGTGGACAAATATATGGCGGACCCGCGCATAGTGTTCGCCAATGTGTCAGACTACAAGGAGATGCAGGACGATCTGTCCTATCTGAGCGACGCCCAGCGCAAGGCCATAAAAGATTTCATGGGCCATTTCCGGGACGACTCCGGAGCCATGCTCGCAAACGCCGGCAGCGGGGTGAAGGCGGGCTTCCTGAAGATATGGGACCTGCTTTATCCGCTTTACCGCAAATTCAACGAACGGCTTGCCGCCGGGGGACGGGCCTATGACGGGATGGCCTACAGAAGGCTCACCGAGGCTCTGAAAGAGCAGTCGGCGCCGGACTTTTTCGCCCGGAGCTTTCCCGGGACGGGCACTTTCGTGTTCGTCGGGCTCAACGCCCTGACCGAGAGCGAGCGTTTCGTCCTCCGGAAGATGAAAAAGGCCGGAATGGCCGAATTCTGCTGGGACTTCTCCTCGCCCATGCTCAGGAACATGCGCAACAGGGCTTCGGCCTATATGACCCAGAACCTGGAGGAGTTCGGGCAGAAATGGGAACTCGACCCGGATGGGACCGGCACCCCGGAAATCAAGGTGCTCGCGATTCCTTCCTCCACGGGCCAGGCCAAGCAGCTCCCGCAGATTCTGGAAAAGGCGGGGATAAAGGGAACCCCGGATTGCAACGACTGCGCGGTGATCCTTCCCGACGAGGGACTGCTCGTCCCTGTACTCAACTCCATCCCTCAGGAAATCAGCGAGATAAACGTGACCATGGGCTATCCCATGCGCCTTTCCGGCCTGTGGCCGCTCCTGTCCCTGCTCCCGGCCCTTCAGCTGCATATGCGCGAAAAGGACGGCGGATGGCTTTTCCATCACCGCCAGACCCGCGCGATTCTCTCCGACGGGCTTGTGCGCAGGCTGCTGGACGAAAAGGGTGCTGAAATCGCCGCCCGGATCCTTTCCGGAGCCAGATACTACATCCCGCAGTCGGAATTCGCCGGCAGCCCCCTGCTGGAGACTATCTTCACCCCGGTGGTGAAGAGCCCGGACGCCGCCGACGCAGACCAGGTCGCCGCATTTTCGGAATATCTGAAGAGGACGGTCACGGCGCTTGTCGGAGCCATGGCCGACGATGACGAATCCGCTCTCGAGACCGAGTTCGCCAGGCGCTTCTACCAGTGCGTGACCATGCTGGAGGACAAGCGTCTGGCCATAAAGATATCCACCTGGCAGCGCCTGTTCTCGTCCATAGCCGCGGGGGAGAGCGTTCCCTTCTCCGGCGAGCCGCTGCTGGGCCTGCAGATCATGGGTCCTCTGGAGACCAGAGGCCTGGATTTCAGGAATATAGTCATACTCTCCTGCAACGAGGGCATATTCCCGAAAAAGACGGCCTCTCCGTCGTTCATTCCTCCGGAGCTCCGCAAGGGCTTCGGCCTCCCGACCAGCGAATTCAAGGACGCCGTCCTGGCATATGTCTTCTACCGCATGATCCAGCGGGCGGAGACGGTGTGGCTGGTCTATGATTCCAGAATGGAAAAGACTAAGTCGGGCGAGGAGAGCCGCTACATAAAGCAGCTGGAATATCATTTCCGGCTCGCTCCTGAGCGCTATGTCGCCAGGTCCTCCATGTCGGTGAGAAAGGACGTTGACGGCGTCCCCAAGCCGGCGGACATAGGGGAGCGTCTCAATGACATCACCCTGTCGGTCAGCGCATTGAAGAATTATCTCAACTGCCCGGCCATGTTCTGGTATGCCAATGTGGAGAAGCTCCGCAACGACACCAAAGTCGCCGAAGCCATGGACGGGAGCATGATCGGAAACGTCTATCACGCCGTGATGCAGGCCCTCTATCTGGGCGGGGCGGCGATGGACCCGGGATTTTCCATGGAGCGGCAGGATGTCCGGGCGGCGAAGACTTCCGGGCGGCTGATTCCGCTCGAATCCGTGGACGATGCCTGCATCACCTCGTGGATGGGCCGGAAGGATGACATCAGGGCCAAGGTCCGCGCCCTCATCCGCACCCAGCTGGAATCCTCGGAAATCAGGGGCAGAAACCTTGTCTATGAGGAGATTATCCTGCAGTATGTCCTCAAGACCCTGGAGCGCGACAGAGAGCGCATAAGGCTGTGCGGCTGCGGCGGATTCCGCGTCATAGGCCTCGAAGAGGAGGCTTTCTGGAACTTCGGCGGCCGCCGTTTCGTGGGCTTCATCGACAGGATAGACTCTTTCTCCGGAGACAGCGTGAGGATAGTCGACTATAAGACCGGGCATGTGGGGAAATTTGACCTCGCCGTGACCGACGCCAATGCGGAGGAGCTCGCTGACAGGCTTTTCACCCCGGACAGTGCGGACAAGCCGGAGATTGCCCTGCAGATGGCTCTGTATGACAAGTTTACGGAGCACAAGCCCTGGCGCGCGGACAGGCGTCTCGTGAGCGTAGTGTATCCGGCGGCGTCCCTGTTCACCACTCCGGTGGCGGAGCTGGAGATGACCGTGCCGGAAAAATTCAGCTCCGCGGTGCTTTCCCGCCTTTCAGACACTCTCATGGAAATGGTGGACCCTTCGAAGCCGTTCCGCAGGACCGGCCTGAAGAAGACCTGCTCTTTCTGTGACTTCAAAAACATATGCGGGAGGTAGGAAGATGGAAGAGAAAAAAGGACTGGACATAGTCAGGGCTTCGGCAGGGTCCGGAAAGACTTTCCTGCTGGCCAAGACCTATATAGGACTGCTGCTGGAATCGGCGGAGCGCTATGCCTACCGTCACATCCTGGCCGTGACCTTCACCAACAAGGCCACCGACGAGATGAAGAGCAGAATCATCAAGGAGCTGGACATCCTGGCCCGGGATCCCGCGGCCTCCGGCTATCATGATGAATTCGTGAAGCGCTTCGGGCCGGACGCGAAGCTCAGGGAAAGGGCGGAAAACCTCCTTTTCGACATCCTGCACGACTACGGCTCATTCTCCGTCAGCACCATAGACCGCTTCTTCCAGACCACTCTGAAGGCTTTCGCGAGGGAGCTCGGCCAGTTCTCGGCCTATCAGGTGGAGCTGGACAAGGACTCGCTGGTGAAGGAAAGCGTGGACAGGATGCTGGACAATCTCACGGAGAAGGATAAAGTCCTTCTCAAATGGCTGAAAGACAATGCTATGGAGCAGATTGAATCCGGCCGCAAGGCCAATGTGGACAAGACGCTCTATGAGATGGCCTCGGCCCTGAAGTCGGACGCCCACCGTGAGGCCGTGGAGCGGCTCGGCGGCGGCGCGCAGGCTTTCCTCTCGCGCGCAGACCTGGCCGGCCTGAGGAAAAAATGCAGGGCCTGCCGGAAGCAGTTCGAGCAAGAGGTCGGGGACTGCGCCCGTGCGGTGAAGGACGTGTTTGAGAAGGCCGGGGTGCCGCTCGGCGAGACCAACAAAGGCTTCGCCAAGGCGATAGACAAATACATAGACATGGAGCCGGGCGCCGTGCCGCCTCTCACTCCGTCTTTCATCGACAAGGCCGGGGACAGAGAAAAGTGGTTCGCGGCGTCGAAGGCCGGCAAGTATCTGCCTATGTTCGAGGGCGTTCTCGAGGATAAGTTCAATAAATTCCTGCAGCAGTTCGGCCGGCCCTATGACATCTACAACACGGCCGGAATCCTGGATTCGCAGATCTATGG
>CAVIVH010000085.1:0-3037 GCA_963646185.1 bacterium
GGAGATGGGCATAGGCGTGGGCGCATATCCCGAAAAGCATTTCGAGGCGCCGAATCTGGAGACCGACATCGCCAATCTCAGGCACAAGGTGGATGCCGGCGCCGACTACATCATCACCCAGATGTTTTTCGACAACAGCGTCTTCTATGAATTCGTGAAGAAGTGCCGCGAGGCGGGGATCGGCGTCCCCATAATCCCGGGCATAAAGCCCCTGTCCACCGCCAGGCAGATCGAGCTGCTTCCCAAGACATTCTCGCTGGACATCCCTCTGGAGCTGACGGAGGCCGTGGCCCGCGCCGGGAGCAAGGACGAGATTTATGAGATAGGCCGCGACTGGGCCATAGCGCAGTGCCGCGACCTGCTGGCGCACGGGGTCCCGGCCGTCCATTTCTACACCATGGGCAAGACCGGAAACGTGCTCGACATCCTGAAAAGCTGTTTTTAGAATCCGTTTTGAAATGCTTCCCCATCACTTCTGGAAACATTTCAAAACAGTTTCTTTTTAATTATCTTTGCGAGATACTTTTTCACCGAAACTAATAACATTCTATATATGGACAACAAATTGCAGGAATTGACAGACAAACTCTACAATGAAGGTCTGTCCAAGGGTAAAGCCGAAGGGGAAGCCATCCTCGCCAAGGCGAAGGAGGAGGCCGCATCCATAGTCGGCGAAGCCAGAAAAGAGGCCGAGGCCATCGTGGCCAAAGCCAAGAAGGACGCCGGAGAGATGTCCGCCAAGGTCAGCAACGATATCAGAAAGGCTGCGGAGCAGTCCATCCAGGCCACGAAGAACGACATCGAGAAGCTGGTGGTCAGCAAGGCCGTGGACCAGAAGGTGGACAGCGCTCTCGCCAGTGCCGACTATGTGAAGGACATACTGACCGCAGTTGCCAGGAATTTCAACAGCGAGGACGCGTCGGAGCTCAGCGTGGTGCTGCCCGAATCTCTCAAGAGCGCTCTCGAGCCGTTTGTCAAAAACGAGCTTTCCTCGATTCTCGGAAAGGGAGTGGAGGCTTCATTCTCGAAAAAGATTTCCGGAGGGTTCAGAATCGGCCCCAGGGACGGAGGATATTTCATCAGCATGACCGATGAGACCGTCAAGGAGCTCATCTCGGAATATCTCAGACCCGCCACCAAGAAATTACTTTTCGGAGAGTAGCTTCCCGTCATGAACAATTACGAATACATCATTGCGTCCCTGCCGGTGGTCTCGAAGGACTGGAAAGCGTCCAAAGACCTTGACTGTCAGGATATTCTCGCCCAGATCCGCTCGCAGTGCTCCAAGAGGGACAACGCCCTCATAGACCTGCTGGCCGACGGGTTCGACGACGCGAAGCTGGACAGGGACTTCTATGTGAAGGCCCTCGCCTCCCGCAACCGCTTCATCAGGGAATATTTCACCTTCGACCTCAAGCTGCGCGACGCCAAGGTGCGTTATCTCAACGCCGCTCTGGGAAGGGAGCCCGACCGGGACATCTTCATGGACCCCGAATGTACTCCGGAGGAGAAAGCTGTCCTGAATGCCGCTTTCGCCGCGAAGGACCTGCTGGAGCGTGAACGGAACATCGACGACCTGATGTGGGAGAAGATCGGCTCCATAATCTTCTTCGACCTCTTCAGCATCGACGTGATTCTCGGCTTCATCGCCAGACTGCACATCGTGGAGAGATGGCTGTCGCTCGACGAGGAGACCGGACGCGAAATGTTCCGCAAGCTGGTGGACGAAGTCCGCGGCACCTATTCCGGTGTCAAGTATAATGAATAACAACACTAAAAAATATGAATTCTAAATCCACAGGTATTGTAACGGGCATCGTTTCCAACCTTGTCACCGTTCTCACCGAAGGACCTGTAGCCGAGAACGAGCTCTGCTACATAGACCTCGGCGGGACGCCCCTCATGGCGGAGGTCATCAAGGTGAACGGAAAATATGCCCAGGTGCAGGTGTTCGAGAGCACGCGAGGCCTCAAGAACGGCAACAAAGTGGAGTTCGAGGGCAAGATGCTGGAGGTAACTCTGGGACCGGGCCTTCTGTCCAGCATCTATGACGGACTCCAGAACAACCTCACCACCATGGAGGGAGTGTTCCTCAAGAGAGGAGAATACACCGACCCTCTGGACAGAGAGAAACTTTGGGACTTCACTCCCCTGGCCAAGCCCGGCGACAAGGTGGTCGCCGCAGACTGGCTCGGAGAGGTAAAGGAAGGATGGCTGCCCCACAAGATAATGGTGCCGTTCTCCTTCAAGGGCGAATACAGCGTCAAGTCCGTGAAAGAGGCCGGCAGCTATAATGTTGACACAGTCGTGGCCGTGCTGACCGACTCCGAGGGCAATGACGTGAATGTCACCATGACTCAGAAATGGCCCGTGAAGGTGGCCGTGAAGGCCTACAGGGAAAAGCCCAGGCCGGACAGAATAATGGAGACCGGAGTGCGCGTGATCGACTCCTTCGACCCCATCGCCGAGGGCGGAACCGGATTCATCCCGGGACCTTTCGGCTGCGGAAAGACGGTGCTCCAGCACGCCATAGCCAAGCAGGGCGAGGCCGATGTCATCGTGATGGCGGCCTGCGGAGAGCGCGCCAACGAGGTGGTGGAGATCTTCACCGAGTTCCCCGAGCTGATCGACCCCCACACCGGACGCCACCTGATGGAGAGGACCACCATCATCTGCAACACCTCCAACATGCCCGTGGCCGCGCGTGAGGCTTCGGTCTATACGGCCATGACCATATGCGAATACTACAGAGCCATGGGCCTGAGATGCCTGCTGCTCGCCGACTCCACTTCCCGCTGGGCACAGGCCCTGAGGGAGATGTCCAACAGGCTTGAGGAGCTTCCGGGTGCAGACGCCTTCCCTGTGGACCTCTCGGCCATCATATCCAACTTCTATGCGAGGGCCGGAATGGTCGTTCTCAACAACGGAAAGCGCGGAGCCGTGACCTTCATCGGAACGGTGTCCCCTGCCGGTGGTAACCTCAAGGAGCCCGTGACCGAGTCCACCAAGAAGGCCGCGCGCTGCTTCTACGCCCTTG
>CAVIVH010000085.1:3047-6192 GCA_963646185.1 bacterium
CCTCGAGCAGAGCCGCGCCGACCAGAAGAGATATCCGGCTGTGAACCCCATCGAGTCCTACTCGAAATACCTCGAATATCCCGAGATCGTCAAATACCTGAACGAAACGGTGGAAGACGGCTGGGTGGAAAAGATCCGCAAGGCCAAGAACATAGTCCTCAGGGGACGCGAGGCCTATGACCAGATCAACATCCTGGGAGACGACGGAGTGCCGATCAGCTATCACGCAACCTACTGGAAGTCGGAGCTCATCGACTATTGCTTCCTCCAGCAGGACGCTTTCGACACCGTGGACAGCCTCTGCCCCATAGAGCGTCAGAAATACATGCTGAACCTTGTGCTCGACATCTGCGACAAGACTTTCAACTTCGAGAACTATGAGCAGTGCCGCGGTGCCTACAAGGAGATAATCAACACGATACGGCAGATGAACTATACCGAGTTCCGCAGCGGAAAATTCGACACCTACCTCGGCGAACTCAACAAACTGGTAGAAAAATATGGCAAATAAGGCATATCAGAGAGTATATACGCAGTTGGATGCCATCACCAAGGCCACAGTCACGCTCAACGCGAAGAACGTGGCCAATGACGAGCTCGCGGTCGTGGACGGCAGGCTCGCCCAGGTGGTGAGGACCAAGGGGGACAAGGTCACCCTGCAGGTGTTCTCCGGAACCGAAGGCATTCCCACCAACGCCGAGGTGTCTTTCCTCGGTGAACCTCCCACAATCAAAGTCAGCGAGGAGCTTTCGGGCCGCTTCTTCGACGCCTATGGTCATCCCATAGACGGAGGCCCCGAAATCGAGGGCGAAGTCCGTCAGATCGGCGGCCCTTCGGTGAACCCCTACAAGAGGCGCCAGCCCTCGGAGCTGATCCCCACCGGAATCGCCGGCATAGACCTGAACAACACCATCGTCTCCGGACAGAAGATTCCGTTCTTCGCCGACCCGGACCAGCCCTATAACCAGGTGATGGCCGATGTCGCGCTCCGCGCTGATGTGGACAAGATCATCCTGGGCGGCATGGGCCTGACCAACGACGACTATCTGTTCTTCAGACATTCGTTCGAGGCCGCCGGAGCCCTGGACAAGATCATAAGCTTCGTGAACACGACCGAGGAGCCCCCGGTGGAGCGTCTGCTCATCCCGGACATGGCCCTGACCGCCGCCGAGTATTTCGCCGCCGACCTGAACCAGAAGGTCCTCGTCCTGCTCACCGACATGACCCTCTATGCTGACGCCCTCTCCATCGTGTCCAACCGTATGGACCAGATTCCGTCCAAGGACTCCATGCCGGGCTCGCTCTATTCGGACCTCGCCAAGATCTATGAGAAGGCCGTGCAGCTCCCCACCGGAGGCTCCATCACCATCATAGCCGTGACGACCCTGAACGACGGAGACATCACGCACGCCATCCCTGACAACACCGGATACATCACCGAGGGACAGCTCTTCCTCAGGGCCGACTCCGATTCCGGCAAGGTCATCATCGACCCGTTCCGCTCCCTGTCGCGACTCAAGCAGCACGTCCAGGGCAAGAAGACCCGCGAGGACCACAGCCAGGTCATGAACGCCGGCGTGCGGCTCTATGCCGACGCCCAGAACGCGAAGACCAAGCTCGAGAACGGATTCGACCTGAGCGACTATGACCACAGGTGCCTGGACTATGCCAAGGAATACGCCACCAGACTTCTGTCCATCGAGGTGAACATTTCCATAGAGGAGATGCTCGACACCGCATGGGAGCTGTTCGGAAAGTATTTCACGAAGTCCGAGACCGGCATCAAGCAGGCGCTTATCGACAAATACTGGAAAGGTAAAGAATAATGGCTATTAAGTTCCAATATAACAAAACTTCTCTGACCAGCCTGGGCAAGCAGCTGAAGGTCCGTCAGAAGGCGCTCCCCACCCTGCAGAACAAGGAGTCAGCCCTCAGACTGGAAGTCCGCAAGGCCAAGGAGGATTCGGAGCGTGTTGTACGAGAACTGGAGGCCGGACTGAAAAAATACGACTATCTCGCCGCGCTGTGGAACGAGTTCGAACCCGGACTCGTGGCCATAACGGATGTGGAGCTGTACACTGCCAAGGTGGCCGGAGTGAAGACCCCGGCGCTGGGCGAAATCCATTATGAGATCAAGCCCTTCAACGCCTTCGTGAAGCCCGCATGGTTCGCCGACGGTGTCCGCATTCTGAAGGATCTCTCCAGACTGGGGATAGAGTCGGAGGTTTATGTCGAGAAAAGCCGTATCCTTGAATTCCAGAGGAAGAAGACCACCCAGAAGGTGAATCTCTATGAGAAGGTCCAGATTCCGGGATACAAGGAGGCCATCAGAAAGATCAAACGCTACATGGAGGACGAGGAAAACCTGAGCAAGGCTTCATCCAAGATCGTGAAGAGCCGCCATGAACAGGAAGAGACGGAGGAAGAGGCATGATTGACAGAATGACCAGATATAACTTCATTCTCCTGAACGGAGAACAGGAAGTTTTCCTCCGCAGGCTCCAGGAGCTTGGCGTAGTGGATGTCACGAGGTCGGAGAAGCCCGTGGACGGCAAGTCCGCGGACATGCTCAAGAGGGCCGAGACCCTGAAGAAGGCGGAGGACGAAATCGCTTCCGTCGATTTCGAGGGTGTGGTCCCCGTCCCCTCCACGGCGGAGGACCCCGCTTCGGAGGTCTTCGCGCTCAAGGACAGGCTGGGCGAGCTTGCCGGGCAGACCGGCGAGGCGCAGGGCGAGGTCCGGGCCAGGGAGCCGTGGGGAATCTATGACATGGAGAAGCTGCGGGACCTGGAAGCAAGAGGCTACAGGATCCGCTGGTACTGCGAGCCCCGGAAATCGTTCTCCGACAAGTGGGAGAGTGAGGTTCCGCTCCAGGTCGTGAAGAACGACGGGGAGAAGGTGTGGTTCGTGACCGTCTCGGACGACAAGGACTATAAGCTCCCGGCAAAGGAGATCGAGGCTCCGAAGGGAAGCCTGGCCGAGGCTCAGAGCCGGCTGGATGCTCTTAATTCGGAGACGGAGAAGGCCCGTGCCGAGCTTATGGGACTCAAATCCCGCAAGGAGGACATCTCCAGGGAATATGCGGAGACTCTCGGGAATCTTGACCGCTACCTCGCCGGCGAGGGCTCGGTCAAGAGCGTGGAGG
>CAVIVH010000086.1:0-6191 GCA_963646185.1 bacterium
GTGCCCAGGGTGATCATTATGAAATGCTTCATGCCCCTGGCGGCGCCATAGGTCATCTCGCCCACTGCGGCGGCGTTGGCGTCATTGGTCAGCGAGACCGGTATGCCGCCGAGAGCGGCGGAGAAATCCCTGGCGAAATCCACGGTGCCGTCGGCGGCCCATGCGATGTTCGGCGCATATGAGATGGTGCCGGTGTAGTAGTTTCCGTTGGGCGCGCAGACTCCGGCTCCGCGAATCTGGCCGGTCTTGCCGGTTTTTGCCACAAGTTCCCGCACTGCGGAGGCGAGGGCGGAGATATAAGCGCCCGCATCGGTGCCGTAGGTGTCTGTCCTTATGGCCGTCCTTTCAAGTATGTTTCCGTCGGTGTCCACCACCCCGATCTTGGAGGTCTGGCCGCCTATGTCGATACCGACAACAAAATTCTTGTCCATAAAGAAAAAAGGCGCTCTTGCGAGCGCCTCGTATTTGTCACTTACTTGCTCAGGCCTATCCTGGATCCCTTGAAGCAGAACCAGATGAGGTAGGCGTAGAAAATGAAGAGGCAGCAGGATGCGAAGATGACTCCGACCTTGTCCACTATGACACCCATGATGGGGGTGAGGATGGCTGCACCGATGACACCGGTGTTGATGATTCCGGTAGCGGACTTGGTGTGGGGACCGAGCTCCTGAAGGCCGAGGTTGAAGACCAGGGGCCACATCACGGAGTGGAACAGTCCGGCTGCGATCATCGCATAGATTCCGGCATATCCGGGAAGTACCACGCTGAGGAGGATGCAGACAGCACCGAGAGCGACGCATGCGGAAAGAAGCTTGCGGGGCTCGAACTTGGCAAGGATGCCGGCTCCGATGAACCTGCCCACCATCATGCCGCCCCAGTAGAATGCGAGGTAGCTTGTGGCGATGGAGGTGTAGTCGGCGTTTTCGCCGAGAAGGTCGCGGAACTTATAGGGAAGCATGGAAGGAACTCCGATCTCGACACCCATATACATGAAGATACCGAGGGCTCCGAGCCAGACATGGGGATATTTGAAGACGCTGCTCTTGTACTCGCGGTGGACGCCGGCCTCTTCGGCCTGCTTTGCCTCGTCGATCTTGGGGAGCTTGAGGGCCACCAGGATGAGTCCGATTATGAGAGTGAAGATTCCGAGTCCGAGGAATGGTCCGGGCACTGCGGACGGGGTGGGCTCCTGGCCCTTGATGATCACATAGGTGATGAAGAGGGGTGCGAGGGTGGTGGCCACCGAGTTGAGAGCCTGGCTGAGGGTCATGCGGAATGCGCCCTTTTCAGGGGAACCGAGGACCATCACATAGGGGTTGGTCACGTTCTGGAGCATCACGACGCCGCAGGCCACGAGGCACATGCAGGCGAGGAACACGGGATAGACGCTGGCTCCGGAGCTGACTGCGGAAGTGATTCCGAGGGCGTTCACCACAAAGCCCACGCCAGAGACTGCCAGACCGAGAAGCAGTGTTCCCTTATAGCCTATCTTGTTCATCAGCAGAGCGAAAGGAATGCTGAGGAGATAGGCGCCATAGAAGGCTGTATTGACATACTGACCCTGCTGAGCGTTCAGGTTGAACGCCTTGGAGCAGAAGGTGATCATCGAGTTGTTCATGGTCGTGATGAATCCGATGAGGAAGCACACGACGAACAATACGATAAGAGCGAACGTGTAGTTCGGTTTCTTAAGTTGTTCCATGCGGTTTATAATTTTAGTTGTTGAATTTCCTATTCTCGCAAATTTAGCTAAAAAATGTACGCTCAGAACGGCGGTTGCTTTTTTTTGACTATTTTTGTCCCGGTTCCTGCTCTTGAAACAGGGACCTTTTTGATTATGGACAAAATTGAAGAGTACATTGTCTCCCGTGCGGGGGAAATCCTCCACGGCGACGTGAAGATTCTGAACAGACTGCTCGGAGGCATGAGCAACTACACATATGTAATCGAGTGCGGCGGCAAGAAATACACCTACAGGGTCCCCGGCAAGAACGCCGAGCTGTTCGTGGACCGCGACAACGAATACAGGACCCTCAAGGCCGTGGACCCGCTGGAGATGAACAACAGGACGGTGTTCTTCGACGTGAAGAGCGGCGAGAAGATGGCTGAGTATGTGGAGGGCGTTATCCTCTCTTCGGTCGATGTGGTTCCATATGCCGAAAGCTGCGCCAAAGTGCTCCACAGACTGCATGAAAGCGGCATCAGAATCGATGACTACAACCTTTTCGGAAGGCTGGAGTCCTATGAGAAGCTCTGCGCCGGCTACGGTTTTGTCCATCCGGACAAATATCTGCGCATGAGGGACACCGTGCACGGGGTCTATGACAAACTCAGGCCCGAGGCCCTGGTCCCCTGCCACTGCGACTTCCAGCCGTCCAACCTGGTGCAGGCCGGCGACAGACTCTATGTCCTGGACTGGGAATATGCCGGAATGAACGACCCCTACTATGACATCGCCTGCCACGGCAATGTGGGCTACCGCGAGTCCTACGCCCTTCTCAAAGCCTATCTGGGCCACGAGCCCGTCAGGGACGACATCCTGAGAATGAACAATCTGAGGGCCTTCCAGTGTCTGCAGTGGTACAATGTGGCCACGGCCAAGGAGGAAATCGGCCTGGGCAGGGAACTCAAGATGGACTTCACCCAGATCGCCCTCTTCTTCCTCACTTCCGCCGAGAAGATCCTCACCGCCGAGGACCCCGCCTCAGGCAACTGGTGATTTAGATGCCGCGTCGGCATAATTCACCTTTTTGAGATTATTGCAAAAGACCTTTAAAGAAAGGCGCGCCGGGAGACCGGGGCGCCTTTTGTTTTCCGGGCCTGGAGGTTATCATTTAAAACAGGAAATGTGGGATGCTTTCAAAAATATTAGCTAATTTTACCTTCATACTGATAACCCTTAAACTTAACCATAATGCGTAAAATCGTGGAGTGCGTCCCCAATTTCAGCGAAGGACGCAATAAAGAAGTGATAGACAAGATTGTGGCCGCAATAGCCTCCGT
This sequence comes from bacterium, assembly GCA_963646185.1. GTDB lineage: Bacteria > Bacteroidota > Bacteroidia > Bacteroidales > UBA932 > Cryptobacteroides. The sequence goes on from CAVIVH010000086.1 coordinate 3,004, forward strand.
CAAGGAGGTGAAAGTGCTGGATGTGGATCCCGGCGAGGCGACCAACAGGACGGTGGTGACCTTCGTGGGCGAGCCCGAGGCCGTGTGCGAAGCCGCCATGAGGGGAGTCAGGGAAGCGGCCGCGCTCATAGACATGAGCCATCATCACGGCGCGCATCCCCGCTCCGGCGCCACCGACGTGCTGCCCCTGATTCCGGTTTCCAACATAACCCTGGAAGAGTGCGCCGAAATCGCCCGCAAGCTTGCCTCCGACATATACAATGAGACCGGCATCCCCTGTTACTGCTACGAAGCCGCCGCCTACAAGCCCGAAAGGCGCAACCTCGCCGTGTGCAGAGCCGGCGAATATGAGGCCTTGCCCGAGAAGATCTCCGACCCCGAGCGCCGTCCCGATTTCGGTCCCGACAAATACAACGAGACCGTGGCCCGCTCCGGAGCGATCAATGTGGGCGCCCGCAACTTCCTGATAGCCGTGAACTTCAACCTGAACACCACTTCGGTGCGCAGGGCCATGTCCGTCGCCTTCGACGTGCGTGAGAAAGGCCGCAAGGCCCGCGAAGGCGGCTCCCTCACCGGCAAGCTGCTCAAAGACGCCGACGGCAAGCAGATCTGGATTCCCGGCACCCTCAAGGGCTGCAAGGCAATCGGCTGGTATATAGACGAATACGGCATCGCCCAGGTGTCTATGAACATAACCGACATCAACACCGTCCCGCTCCACAAGGCCTTTGACGAGGTGTGCCGCGCAGCGTCCGCCAGAGGACTTCGCGTGACCGGAGCCGAGATTGTGGGACTCGTGCCCAAGAGCGTCCTCGTGGACGCCGGCAAGCACTATCTCGAGATGCAGAACAGGTCGCTCGGTGTGTCTGAGGACGAACTCATAAGGATGGCCGTCAAGTCCATGAGCCTCGACGACATCGCCCCGTTCAAGCCCAGGGAGAAAGTCATCGAATATCTCATGGAGGATGAGGCCGAGCTGGCAGTCAAAGAAAAGCTCGAGCGCATGACCGTGAAGGCCTTCGCCCTGGAGACCGCTTCCGAGTCGGCCGCTCCCGGCGGCGGATCGGTGTCTGCATATATGGGAGCTCTCGGCGCAGCCCTGGGCACCATGGTCGCCAACCTTTCGTCGCACAAGCGCGGCTGGGACGACCGCTGGAAGGAATTCTCCGACGTCGCCGAGGCCGGCCAGGCTCTTGTGGCCGAGCTGCTTGCCCTCGTGGATGAGGACACCGCCGCATTCAACGGAATAATGGACGTGTTCTCCATGCCCAAGGGCACTCCCGAGGAGAAAAAGGCCCGCGAGGAGGCCATGGAGGCCGCCACTCTCTATGCCGCCCAGGTTCCTCTCAGGACCATGAAGGCTTCGCTCAAGGCTATTCCCATAGCCCGTGCAATGGCAGAGAAGGGCAATCCCGCATCCGTCTCCGACGCTGGTGTGGGCGTGCTTGCGGCCGTCGCCGCCGTGAGGGGAGCCGCCCTCAACGTGCGCATCAACGCCGCTTCCCTCCAGAACCGCGAGGAGGCAGGCAAAATCGTGGCCGAGGCCGAAAAGATCGTGGCCGAGGCGCTTTCCATGCAGGAAGAGACTCTTGCAATAGTCGATTCTCATATCAATGCAGACCATGAATAAATTCCAGACAGCCATTCTGCAGGGAATTCCGGACGAACTCCCGCAGCCCAGGCCATATGACCCTTCAGTGAACCACGCTCCGCGCCGCAAGGACATCCTCACCGATGAGGAGAAGGTGTTGGCGCTCAAGAACGCTCTCCGCTATTTCCATCCGCGCCACCATGCCGTGCTGGCGGAGGAGTTCGCCCGCGAGCTCGAGGAATACGGCCGCATCTACATGTACCGTTTCCGCCCCGAATATGAAATGTATGCCCGTCCCATAGACGAGTATCCCGCCAAGTCGCGTCAGGCCGCGGCCATAATGGCCATGATCCAGAACAACCTGGACCCCCGTGTGGCCCAGCATCCCCACGAGCTGATAATCTATGGCGGCAACGGCGCCATATTCCAGAACTGGGCTCAGTATCTGCTCACCATGCAGTATCTCTCACAGATGACCGACGAGCAGACCCTGGCCATGTATTCCGGTCTGCCGATGGGACTCTTCCCCAGCCATAAGGACGCTCCCAGAGTGGTCGTCACCAACGGCATGGTCATCCCCAACTATTCCAGCAAAGACCATTGGGAGAAATTCAACGCCCTGGGCGTGTCTCAGTATGGCCAGATGACCGCCGGCTCATATATGTACATAGGCCCGCAGGGAATCGTCCACGGCACCACCATCACCGTGATGAACGCCGCCCGCAGGCAGCTCAAGGTCCGCGGAATCCCCGGCGACCGTGAGAACATGCACGGAATGCTGTTCGTGACCGCCGGTCTCGGCGGCATGTCGGGCGCCCAGCCCAAGGCCGGCAACATAGCCGGAGTGGTGAGCGTCACCGCCGAAATCAACCCTCTCGCAGCCCGCAAGCGCTATGACCAGGGATGGGTGGACGAGCTCCACGAGAATCTGGACGAGCTGCTCGCACGCATACGCAAGGCTGTGGAAGGCCGCGAAGTGGTCTCTCTCGCCTATGTTGGCAATGTCGTGGACCTCTGGGAAAAGCTGGCCGAAGAGAATGTCCATGTGGACCTCGGATCGGACCAGACGTCGCTCCACAACCCTCTGGCCGGCGGCTACTATCCCGTCGGGCTCTCGCTCGAGGAATCGAAGAAGATGATGGCCGACGACCCCGACAGCTTCAAGGCTGCCGTCCGCGACTCTCTGCGCAGACAGGTTGCCGCTATCAACAAGCTGAGCGACAAGGGAATGTATTTCTTTGACTATGGCAATGCCTTCCTGCTCGAGAGCTCCCGCGCCGGTGCCGACGTGCTCCGCCCGGACGGCTCGTTCCGCTATCCTTCCTATGTGCAGGACATCATGGGCCCGCTCTATTTCGACTATGGCTTCGGTCCGTTCCGCTGGGTGTGCATGTCCGAGGATCCCGAGGACCTCGCCAAGACCGACGAAATCGCCGCAAGCGTGCTGAAGGAAATCGCCGCCACGGCTCCGGAGGAAATCCGCGGCCAGATGCTCGACAATGTCCATTGGATCGAGGAGGCAGGCAGGAACAAACTGGTCGTGGGCTCCCAGGCCCGCATCCTCTATGCCGACTGCGAGGGCCGCACCAAGATAGCC
>CAVIVH010000087.1:0-6161 GCA_963646185.1 bacterium
GGCTCCCTCCACTATGCCAACGAGTGCTTCGAGGGCCTGAAGGCCTTCAGGGGCGCTGACGGCAAGGTGCGCATGTTCCGTCCCGACGAGAACGCCAAGCGCCTCCGCAGGAGCGCCGCCCATCTGGACATGGCCGCCCCCTCCGAGGAAATGTTCATCGAGGCTTGCCTGATGTGCCTCAGGGAAAATATCGAGTTCCTCCCGCCCTATGGCTACGGCGCATCGATGTATATCCGTCCTCTGCTTATGGGCGTAAATCCCCAGCTGGGAGTGAATGCTTCCGAGGATGTGCTTTTCGCCGTGATGTGCTCTCCCGTGGGAACATATTCCGGAGCGAAGATCCTGACTCCCGCGACGGCCGTGATGTCGCACAACTATGACCGCGCCGCCCCGAACGGCACCGGCGCCTTCAAGGTTGCGGCAAACTATGCCATCTCCATGCATCCCTACACCATGGCGCACAGGCAGGGCTATGGCGAGCTGCTTTTCCTCGATCCTGCCACCAAAACCAAGATTGACGAGTTCGGTTCTTCCAACTTCCTGGCCATCAAGGGCAATACCTATGTGACCCCGCTTTCTGACTCGGTTCTTCCCTCCATCACCAACAAGACTCTGCAGGCTGTCGCCCAGGATTTCGGACTGAAGGTGGAGAAGAGGATTGTCCCCGTGGAGGAGCTGGCCGAATTCGATGAGGTGAATGCCTGCGGCACCGCCGTCGTGATCACTCCTATCCGCTCGATCGACGAGAAGAAGAAGCTTGAGGACGAAACTGTGGTCAGGACCTATGAGATTCCTTCGGGCGATGAGTGCGGAAAGGTGAGCCGCAAGCTGTATGACCGCGTGCGTGGCATCCAGAACGGCACGGAGGAGGATTCTCACGGCTGGAACCTTATTGTTGAATAAAGATTTCGGACGCATGCCTAAGAAGGAATTTGTCCGTGCGATGTTCGACAACATCTCCGGAAGCTATGACAGGTTCAATCACCTTATGTCCGCCGATGTGGACAAGTCGTGGAGGCGCAAGGCGATCCGCAGGATTGCCGAGGGCTTTCCCGGGGGCGGGAAGATGAAGCTGCTGGACCTTGCGTGCGGCACGGGGGATTTCTCCATAGCCGCGGCCCGGATGATTCCCTCCGCGGAGGTGACCGGACTGGATCTTTCTTCGGGCATGCTTGAAGTGATGAAGACCAAGGTGCAGGCCGCATCGCTCGGTGACCGCATTTCCATGGTTATCGGCGACGGCGAGAACCTTCCTTTTCCGGACGGGACTTTCGACCGGGTCTCCATCGCGTTCGGCATCAGGAATTTCGAGAACCGCGAGCAGGGGCTGCGCGAGATGCTCCGTGTGCTGAAGCCGGGCGGCAGACTTGTCGTGCTGGAGCTTTCGGTGCCGGAGAATCCGGTGGTCCGTTCGCTGTACAAGTTGTATTTCACCAAGGTGATGCCCGCAGTCGGCGGCGTTATTTCGGGGGACAGGAAGGCTTATAAATACCTTCCGGCTTCGGTCCTGAATTTTCCCAAGAAGGACGAGTTCCTCGCTACCATGCGCTCCTGCGGTTTCCGCGACGCCTCTCACCGCGCCCTCACTCTCGGCATCTGCCGCATGTACTGGGGTGAGAAATAGCGTTCGGCGGGATTGAAATAAGGCGACTGATAAGAGATTATCGGTCGCCTTTATTTTATCGCACTCATGTCGCCGTATTCGCAGCCGCAGTATAGCTGATTATAGAAATTCCGTTCTTTTATTATCTGGCCGCGCCGTTCCTGCAGCCCGCCCTTGCGCCAGTTCTGCGCCCACCAGCGCACATCGTCATACGGCGCACAGGCCTCCTCTCCGGCGGCATTCACCTGCGTGAGATCCTTCCACCGCGATGACGCCAGAGTCGTGGCCAGGATGCGGAACCCATGCTCATGGGCATAGGCGGCCGCCCTGCCGAGCCTGAACCTGAAGCACCCCAGGCACCTCTCGCCCCTTTCCGGGGCGTTCTCCAGCCCGCGCGCCACCGCGCTCCACGCCTCGTGGTCATACTCATCCTCCTCAAATCCGATTCCGCACTCACGCGCATAGCGGCGGCACTCCTCCTCCCGCTTCCGGTACTCTTCCGCCGGCCATATGTTCGAATTGCTGTAGAAAATCACCGGCTCGAGCCCCAGCCCCTTGAGACATTCCACTATGGCGCCGCTGCACGGAGCGCAGCAGGCATGGAGGAGAATGCGTTTCTCCCCCTGAAGCACGGCGGTGTCGAGCCATTTCATTCTGTCGGCCATATGCGGAAATTTTCTCCCAAAAATAAACAGAGGGACTCATTTTCGGAAATTTTTTCGTATGTTTGGGAAAACGGCACCGGTCGTTTCAAGGTATTAACCATATAAACCCCCTGCATTATGATCTGGATGATTATCATTGTCGCGGCGTTGCTCGCCGTATGCTCGTGGGCCGCCTTCAGATATGGCGAAGTCCATGAACTTCACAAGACCAGAGCCGCCTTCAAGAACTATCTCGACGCCCATTCTTCCGTCCGCGAGTCCCTCAAGCCGGGATTTGACAGAGCGGAGAAGATACTGGACGAGCTCGAGGGAAAGAAAGAAGAGTAGGAGAATCCGGGAGCGGGAAGAATGACAAAATCGGAAAAGATACAAGGATGGCTGTCGCTTAGTCCGCTCGCCGTTTTTCTTGCGGTCTATTTAGTTTCGTCGCTGGCTGCGGGGGATTTTTACAAAGTCCCCGTGTCGGCGGCTTTTCTGGTGTCTTCGGTCTATGCGCTCTGCATATCCCGGGGCACTTTCGAGGAGCGGCTCTCGGCCTTTTCGTCCGGAGCCGGCGACGGCAACGTGCTGCTGATGATATGGATATTCGTGCTGGCAGGGGCCTTCGCCTCCACGGCCGGGAAAATCGGGGCCATAGAGGCGACGGTCAATCTGACCATGCTCATAGTCCCGGACCGTCTGCTGCTCGCCGGCCTTTTCCTCGCCTCCTGCTTCGTGTCCATGTCCATAGGCACCAGCGTGGGGACCATAGCGGCCCTCGTTCCGATATCCTCGGCCCTGGCTTCGCAGCTGGGGGTGCAGCCGGCCATGATGACGGCCATAATCATGGGCGGAGCGTTTTTCGGCGACAACCTTTCGTTCATTTCCGACACCACCATAGCCGCGACCCGCACCCAGGGCTGCTCCATGTCCGACAAGTTCAGGGTGAACATAAAGATAGCCGGTCCAGCGGCCATCATCACCGCCGGAATCTATCTGTTCATGGGGCTCGGGCTCGGCGCCGCGCCGGAGGCCGGCAGGGTGGAATGGGTGAAGCTGGTTCCATATATAGTCGTCATGGGACTTGCCCTCAGGGGAGTGAACGTGGCCGTGGCCCTGTGCGTGGGCCTGTTGCTGAACCTGGCCATAGGCCTGATGTGGGGCGATATGGGCTGGCTCGAATTTCTCGGATCCGCAGGCGAGGGCATAGCCGGAATGGGGGACCTGATAATAGTGACTCTGCTTGCCGGCGGCATGCTCGCCCTGATCCGCCGCGGCGGCGGCTTCGAGTTCATGATGAAAGGCCTCACCTCCCATATCAGGGGGAAGCGCGGGGCCGAGGGCAGCATAGCCGCCCTTGTGGGCTTTTCCAATCTGTGCACGGCCAACAACACCATAGCCATAATCACTGCCGGAGGCATCTCCAAGAGCATTTCGGAGCGTTTCTCGCTGGACCCGCGCAAGGTCGCCAGCATCCTGGACACCTTCTCCTGCATAGTCCAGTGCGTGATTCCATATGGTGCCCAGATGCTCATGGCCTCGGCCCTCTCGGGCGTGTCGCCGGCCTCCGTCATCGGCTGCCTTTACTATCCCGCCGTGCTGCTGGCCATGGCCGTTCTCGCCATAGTCTTCCGTTTCCCGCGCAGGTATTCCTGATAGCCGCGGTCTGCTGACAGTCACAATAATAGCCATTTCTTGGTATTGCGGGGCCGGGTTTTACCCAGTACCTTTGCCTTCGGATGTTGAAATAAAACAGAATTTCAAGCCATATAGTTGAGATTTAAAAAGATCCTTTTAATTGTTGTAGCGCCCCGGTGCTCGTGAGAGTCCCGGGGTTTGTTATTCTCTCAAAAAACTTAACTTTGTGCTAACCATGAGACAAGAGTCACGACACGGCAAAATGAAACATCAGAGAATTTCGCCTTCGATGAAGCTGGCCGACCTTGTGGACGAGAATTTCTCCCTCGTGGGGGTTCTTTCCAGGGTGGGAATCGGCTTCGGTTTCGGTGATGACACCGTGGAGGAGGCCTGCAGACGTTGCGGAGTCAACACCGGCACCTTCCTTCTCATCTGCGACATCTATATACACGACAATTTCATTCCTTCGTCCGACCTTCTGCGCGAGACCGAGCTCAGGGACATAGTCGCATATCTCCATAAGTCGCACGCCTATTACCTGGACATAGTGATGACTTCCCTGGCCGACTCCATCGCCGAGATGGTGCGTCCCTGCGGCGAGAAATACCGCAAGATTATCGGGAAGTTCTTCAATGAGTACAAGGAGGAGCTGGAACGGCATTTCGAATATGAGGAGAAGACGGTGTTCCCCTATGTGAACGCGGTGCTGAACCACGAGAATGCCGCCGGATATTCCATTCTCCAGTATGAGGAGCATCACACCGATGTGGAGGAGAAGCTCGCGGACCTGAAGAACATAGTCATGAAATATCTCCCCGGGGAGTGCGACACCCTGCTTGTCACCAATGTGCTGAGCAGTCTGTATTATCTGGGGAGGGATTTGGAAAAGCATACCCTGATCGAGGATGACATTCTCGTCCCCGTCGTGAACGCGATGGAAAAAAATGAAGGATAAGAGCGTATTGGTCATAACCCCTTCGCTGATAATCGCCAAGGGCCTTGAAAGCATTCTCTCGGAAATGGGGGAGTTTGAGGTGTGCGGCATCCTTTCCGACCTTTCCCACACGAGCGTCTCGCGTGTGCGCAACATGGATCCGGATGTGGTGGTGGTCGATCCGGTCATCTTTGACTATGCTTCCCGCACCCGGGTGGGCAGCATCATGGCGGAGTATTGTGACGCTCCGCTGGTGGCGGTTTCGGGCGCGCGTCTGGATGAGGAGGTCGAGAAGCAGTTCGCATCGGTGATAGGCTATTATGACGAGCCGGCCTCGGTGGTGAAGAAGCTGCGCGCCGCGATGGACATTCCCGCAGAGGGGGCCAAGGGAGGCGGCGAAGCTCTTTCCGCAAGGGAGAAGGAAATTCTTGTCTGCGTGGCCCAGGGCATGCTGAACAAGGAGATCGCCTATAAGTACAACATCAGCATCTACACCGTCATCACCCACCGTAAGAACATCGCCCGCAAGACCGGCATCAAGACCGTCGCAGGTCTCACGGTCTATGCGCTGTTCAATAACCTCATAGACCCTTCATCGGTCGAGTAGCGGGTACTTCATTGCTATTCGGAAAAGTTGTCGGCTCCCCGATGCTTCTGTCCCTCGACAGGCCCTGGTGGGATTCGATGGGCAACGGGAAAAAGAAAGAGCCGGAGACCTTCCCGGGTCCCCGGCTCTTTCTATAGGGAAATGTCATTTACAGACTCTTGGGAGCATAGAGCGAATCCCACCAGGTGGGGTCGTCCTGCAGCCATTTGGCAAACCATGCCCAGATGGTGTCCTGCCACTCGAGACGCTTCTGATAGTCGAGGATGTGATGGTTCTGGTCCTTGACTGCCACGAAGGCGGTCTCCTTGCCGAGAAGCTTCAGAGCGGTGAACATCTGCACGCTCTCGTTGAAAGGCACATTGGTGTCGGCGTCGCCGTGGACAAAGAGAATCGGGGTGTTGATCTTGTCAGCCCTGTAGAGAGGGCTCTGGTCCACGAAGAGGTCCTTGCGGGTCCAGGGATAGCTGTTGGCCATGGAAGTCTCGCTATAGGAATAGCCCCAGTAGCCGAAGCCCCAGTAGCTGGTGTGGTCGCTGATGCCGGCGTGAGACACCGAGCAGGCGAAGAAGTCCGTGATGGTGGGCATATACTGCGACATGAATCCGCCATAGGAAGCTCCGATGCAGCCCACCTTCTTCTCATTCACGAACGAATGCTCCTTGCAGAACTGCTTTGCACCCTCGATGATGTCCTGTGCGGGACCCTCGCCGGCCGTGTTGACATGACGTGCGGACC
>CAVIVH010000088.1:0-2290 GCA_963646185.1 bacterium
ACTCGCGACCCTCAGCTTGGAAGGCTGATGCTCTACCAACTGAGCTACTTCCGCGTCACAAAATGTATGTGGGAGGAAAGGGATTCGAACCCCTGAAGGCGTAAGCCAGCAGATTTACAGTCTGCCCCAGTTGGCCACTTTGGTATCCTCCCGTATTGGGTTTCCGATAAAAAATCAGAAGGCCGTTGTTTTAGAGCCGATAGAGGGATTCGAACCCACGACCCCGAGATTACAAATCACGTGCTCTGGCCAACTGAGCTATATCGGCGGTTGTTTCTTGTTCGGAAACGGATTGCAAATATAGGGCTTTAATTCAAACATCCAAAATTTTTTGCCCCATTTTGACTATCTTTTTTTCTCCGTCCCCATTTTGCGCAGCGCGGCGAGGATTCCTTCGGTGTCGAGACCGCATTCCCTCCTCTGTCCGCTCTGGGTGTCCTGCACCACGAACCGGTCCGGGATCCCTATCGGGCAGATCTTTACGTCCGCCACGCGGGCCGCGGCGGCTTCGGCCACCGCTCCGAACAGGCCTCCCTTCACGGTGCCGTCCTCCACTGTCACAATGTCGCCGAACGATGACAGCGCCTCGTCCAGCAGGTCTTCGTCTATGGGCTTGAGGAAGACCATGTCATAGACGGCGGCCTCCAGCCCGGTCTCCTCCCTGAGCCTGTCGGCGGCCTCGACAGCCCTGTGCGCGAAGGGTCCGAGCGCCAGCACAGCGATGTCCCGGCCGTCGCGCAGCTTCCTTCCGCGTCCCTTTTCCATAAGCTCATAGGGCGCGTTTTTCCAGTCCGAGCCCTCTCCGCATCCGCGCGGATACCTTATTATATAGGGACCTTCGCCGCTGTGGAGCGCGGAGTACATGAGATTCTTCAGCATGACCTCGTCGGAGGGAGCCGCCACGGTGCATCCGGGGATGCTCCTGTAGGCCGCGAGGTCGAAGGCGCCGTTGTGGGTCGCCCCGTCTTCCCCCACGAGTCCGCCCCTGTCGAAGCACAGGGTCACCGGCAGCTTCTGCAGTGCCACATCGTGGATTATCTGGTCATAGGCCCGCTGCGAGAACGAAGAATATATGTTGCAGAACGGCCTCATGCCCCCCGCCGCGAGTCCGGCGGAGAATGTTACCGCGTGCTCCTCCTCTATGCCCACGTCGAAGAACCTTTCGGGCTTCGTCCTGGCGAGAATGTCCATCCCGCAGCCTTTGGCCATGGCGGGAGTCACTCCCACCACCCGGCCGTCGCGCTCCGCAAGGTCGGCCAGCACGCCTCCGAAGACGTCCTGGTACCTGTCGGCCTTCCGGACGGAGCTGATACGCTCTCCGGTCTCGGGGTCGAAGCGGCCGGGAGCATGCCATATGGCCGGGTCTTCCTCGGCCGGGGCATAGCCCTTGCCCTTGACCGTGTGCACATGCAGGATTCTGGGCCCGCCGAGCTCCCTCAGCCTGGAGAACACATCCACCACTGCCTCGATGTCGTTCCCGTCCACGGGACCGAAGTATCTGAAACCCAGGGCCTCGAATAATGCTCCGCCCGTCTTGCGGACGAGGTTGGACTTGGTGTCCTTGGTCATTTTCTGGACCTTCTGCCTGAGGCGGCCCTCGCCGATCCGGTTCCATATTCCGGTCTTGATCCGGTTATAATTGGGGTCGGTCGTGAGCTTGAGCAGATAGTTGTGGAAGGCTCCGAGATTCTTTTCTATGGACTGGTTGTTGTCGTTCAGTATGATCAGCAGGTCGTCGCCGCTTGCTCCGGCGTTGTTCAGGCCCTCGAAGGCCAGGCCTCCGGTTATGGCTCCGTCGCCTATCAGGGCGACTACCTTTTCCCCGGTGCCGCGCATCCTCGCCGCCTCGCACAGCCCGAAGGCCGCCGAGATGGAAGTGGAGGAGTGGCCGGTGCCGAAGGCGTCATATTCGCTCTCGAATATGTTGGGGAAGCCGCTTATGCCGTCCTTCGTGCGGTTTTTCCGGAAAACCTCGCGCCGTCCGGTGAGAATCTTGTGCGCATAGGCCTGGTGCCCCACGTCGAAGACCAGCTTGTCGGAGGGCGTGTCATAGACATAATGCATCCCGACTATCAGCTCGACGGCGCCCAGGCTCGACCCCAGATGGCCGGGGTTCTCGGCGCAGCATCTCACTATATAGTCCCTCAGCTCGGCGCACAGCGTCTTCAGCTCGCCGATGCTCAGCGAGCGGATGTCCGCGGGGGAATCGATTCTGTCCAGAATTTCGTACATCTTGTCCAGGGGAGGACTCCGGCATACATTGGCCGGAGCATCGGAAAGCGAATATAAG
>CAVIVH010000088.1:2300-6075 GCA_963646185.1 bacterium
TGTAAAACGGCCTCCGGGGGCAGAAAAATTTGGCCATATCAATCCGGATTCCTAAATTAGCGGGGTTTAAAAACACTGAAAACTATGACCGAAAAAGTTGTAAAGCTGTTGAACGACAGCCCTGCGGCCAGATGGACCGCGTTGATACTCATCGCTCTGATGATGTTTTTCGCATACATGTTCGTGGATGTGATTTCCCCTGTCCAGGCTCTCGTGGAGAAAGAATTCGGATGGAATCCTTCGGTATTCGGCACTTATGCCATGTCTGAGTACCTCCTCAACGTCTGCGGCTTCCTCATCATCGCGGGTATCCTCATCGACAAGCTCGGCATCCGCTGTTCCGGTACCATGGCCGCATCGATGATGTTCGTCGGTGCCCTCATCAAATACATAGGAGTAAGCGACTGGTTCAGCCAGACCGGCATGTACCAGTGGCTCGGCAGCTGGTGGGTTTCCCTTCCGGCCAATGCCAAGATGGCCTGCCTGGGCTTCATGATCTTCGGCTGCGGCTGCGAGATGTGCGGCACCACCGTTTCCAAGGCCATAGCCAAGTGGTTCAAGGGCAAGGAACTCGCCCTCGCAATGGGTATCGAGATGGCAGTCGCCCGCGTGGGTGTCTTCGCCGTGTTCTCGATCAGCCCCTTCATCGCCACCAAGCTCGGAACTGTCTGCGCTCCCATCGGTTTCTGCGTGGTCCTTCTCCTTGTGGGTCTCATCAATTTCATAGTCTTCAGCGTGATGGACAAGAAGCTTGACAACCAGATGGTTGCAGCCGGAATCAAGAGCGAGGACGGCGCCAGCGAAGAGTTCAAGTTCTCTGACCTCGGCAAGATCTTCGGTTCCCTCAGCTTCTGGGTCGTCGCCCTCCTCTGCGTGCTCTACTATTCCGCAATCTTCCCGTTCCAGAGATATGGCGCCAACATGCTCCAGTGCAACCTCGACGGAATCTCGGCCGCTTCTGCAGCCAACATCTTCCGCTGGTTCCCCATCGGCGCCGCAGTCATCACCCCGTTCCTGGGTTCCTATCTTGACAGGAAGGGAAAGGGCGCCACTATGCTCATTCTCGGTGCCATTCTTCTGATCGTCTGCCATCTTGTGTTCGCCTTCGCGCTGCCCGCAACCAACAGCAGATTCATCGCCTATGCGACCATAGTCGTGCTCGGGATCAGCTTCTCGCTGGTGCCCGCCGCCCTCTGGCCCTCCGTTCCGAAGATTATCGACGAGAAGATTCTCGGTTCCGCATACTCGCTCATCTACTGGGTGCAGAACATCGGGCTGTGCTTCGTCCCCAAGCTCATCGGCAACGTGCTGAATTCCTCCAATGCCGACAACGCCGAAGTGCTTGCCGCCAAGGCCGCCGGAGCATCGTTCATTCCCTATGACTACACCGTTCCGCTCGTGATTTTCGCCGGCTTCGGAGTCGCCGCCCTTCTCGTGGCCTTCTACCTCAAGCATCTCGACAAGGAGCGCGGTCTCGGACTTGAGCTCCCGAACATCAGATAAGTCCTGAAACTGACGTTCATTACCCGATATGAGTAAATTCTTAACAGGCAAGGGTGTCCGCTGGGCCGCCCTTGCCTGTCTTGTGGTTCCCATGTTCGCGTCGTACTATTTCGACGACATGTTCTCCACTCTGTCCCATCTCTTTGACAATCCGGCTCTCATAGAGCTCGGATGGGATTCCGCCGGCTACGGGCTCTACACCGGAGGCTATTCGGTGCTGTGCGTCTTCGGCGGACTGGTCATATGCGGAATGCTGCTCGACAAGTGGGGCGTCCGCGTGACCGGTTCCATATTCGTGGGCATGATGGTCCTCGGGGCCGCTCTGGTGACATGGGCCATAAGGGCCGGTCTGCCGCCCAAGACCTCTCTGGCCTGGGCCTATGCGGGGTGCATGCTTTTCGGGCTCGGCAGCGAGATTGCCGGAGTGTCGGTCACCCGCAGCATAGCCAAATGGTTCAGGGGCGGTCCGATGGCCCTCGCGATGGGCCTGCAGCTGGCTATAGCCAGGCTCGGAACCGCTTTCGCGCTGGTCATCTCGCCCAGGCTGGTCGCGGCAAAGGCCGCCGGCGAGGTCTATACCCTTGCGGAGACGTCGCGTCCCGCCCTTCTGGGCATGGGGCTTATGGCTGCGGGACTGGCCGTATGGACGGTGTTCATCGTCCTTGACGCCGCCTTCGACCGGAGGAAGAAGTCTTCCGCCCCCGAGGCCGGGGGAGAGGAGCCGTTCCGCTTTTCCGACGTATGGAAACTGCTGACCAACAAGGAGTTCATAGCGCTCGCGCTGCTCTGCGTCTTCTTCTACAGCAGCATAGTCTCGTTCAAGAAATTCGCCAGCGCCATACTCATCCCGCGCTTCGGCATAGCTCCGGAAGCGGCCAGCTGGATGGTCTCCATGCTGCCTTTCACCACCGTGATTTTCGCTCCGCTTTTCGGAATGATGGTGGACAGGACCGGGAAGGGGACCGCGTGGATGCTCCGGGGGGCGGTGCTCGCCCTGACCGCCCATCTGGCGATGGCCTTCCTGCCGACCGGAATCCCCGCCGCCGGCTACATAAGCATGGGCTGTCTGGGCTTCGCATATTCGCTGGTCCCGGCCGCGATGTGGCCCGCCGTGCCCAGAATCGTGCCCCAGAAGGTGCTCGGGACGGCCTTTGCCCTGATCTACTGGGTCCAGAACATAGGCCTGATGCTGTTCAAGATGCTGGCGGGCGAGATTTTCTCCTCCAATTCCGGCGACCCGATGCGCGGATCGCATGTCACGGAGCTGATGTTTGTCTGCGTGTGCATAGTCGCGCTGGCGCTGACCGTGTTCCTCCGCCGCGCCTCGCGCGCGAAGCCTGAGCTCGGACTGGATTCCCCGGCCGCCCGGGCATAGGCCCGGAAACGGGATTTCCCTCAACGGCTTCATTCCAAGGCGTTTCCGCTCTTTCTGCGGGACGCAGACGGCCGGATTGCGTCCGTTAAATTTTAGAAATCTGAGGATAACCCTGTTTTACATTAGTTATAATTTGACTATATTTGAGGGCTGAAATCCGGATTGCAGCAAATCTGGGCAAAATTACAGACTAAAACCATTTATAATATCTATACAATGAGAAACGCTGTTGTTAAATTCCCTCTTCCGGCCAACGAGCCTGTGAAGAGCTATCTTAAAGGTTCTCCCGAGCGTGTCGCTCTGGAGGCAGAGCTTGAGCGTCAGTACAACACTGTGGTCGAGATCCCTGCCATCATCGGCGGCAAGCCCGTCTACACCGGCAATGTCGCAGACGTTGTCTGCCCTCACGACCACAAGCACGTCCTCGCACATTACCACAAGGTGAGTGAGAAGGAAGTCAAGATGGCCATCGACGCAGCCATGAAAGCCCGCGAGCAGTGGGCTGACACCGACTGGACAGTCCGCGCCGCCATCATCATGAAGTGCGCCGAGCTCCTTTCCACAAAGTATCGCGCCATCATGAACGCAGCCTGCATGCTCGGACAGAGCAAGAACATCTATCAGGCCGAGATTGACTCCGCAGCCGAGACCTGCGACTTCTTCCGTTACAATGTCGCCAACGCTTCCGCTCTCTATTCCGAGCAGCCCAAGCTCACCCAGGGCGTGATCAACAGCACTGAGTGGCGTCCTCTCGAGGGATTCATCCTCGCAGTCACCCCCTTCAACTTCACTTCCATCGCATCCAACCTTGAGATGGCTCCCGTGATGATGGGTAACGTGGCTCTCTGGAAACCTTCCTCGACCGCATATCTCACAGCCTACTACCTCATGCAGATG
>CAVIVH010000089.1:0-6003 GCA_963646185.1 bacterium
CACGGCGTCTCCGTCGGGGTGGACATGGGCCGTTACGGTTATCGTGGAGTTCTCCCCGACAAGGCGGCGGAACCTCTCCGCGGATATTTTCAGCGATGCTTTCATGAGCTTGAAACAGAGTCCTGAAAAAATGGAATTTGTGTTTTGCAAATTTAGTGAAATTATTGCTTTTCAGAATTCGATTTCATAACTTTGTCGGCAATACGGCATAACGTAATTTGATAATAATAAAAAACACACATAATAATGAACAAAGTACTTAAAGCCCTGATCAGCGTCGTGCTCCTGGTCGTGATAGCCGGACTTGTCTATGCTATTGTCGAGAGCATAATGGAGCCCGTCAAATTCAACAAGCAGGTTGACGCCCGCAAAGAGGTCGGTATCCAGAGGTTGAAGGACCTCAGAACCATCGAGACTGCCTATAAGACTGTGAACGGCAAGTTCACCGACGATTTCGACTCTCTCAAGCTTTTCTATGACAACGGAAAGATGGAAGTGGTCATGCAGATCGGTTCCAACGATGACTCCCTCGCAGTGGCCAACACCGAGAAGGTAAAGAAATCCAACAAGAAAATTACCCCCGAGCAGATGTATGAGCTCTACAAGCAGGGCCAGCACCTCGTGTTCTCGATTGTAAATGAGATTCCCGTGAAGGACACACTGTTCCACAGCCGCGAAAACTTCAGCATCGACTCTCTCCGCTACATTCCTTTCTCCGGAAAGCAGGAAATCGAGCTGGCTGCAGTCACAAAGGCAGTGTCCGGAGTGCAGGTTCCTCTGTTCGAGGCAAAGATCCCCTACAAGAAGCTTCTCAAAGGTCTTGACAACCAGCTGAGAATCAACCTCGACGCCGAGTGCCGCGCAAGCAACCGCTACGAGGGTCTTCAGGTGGGCAGTATCTCCGCTCCTAACAACAACGCCGGTAACTGGGAGTAGTCCCTTCTTGCCTGTGGAAAAAACTGTGGCAGAATACGATAACAGAATATCCATTCAAGTTTCCTTGAGTGGATATTCTTTTATTGCCCGCACCGCCGAAGGCGAGGTGCGTTCGCCATGGCTTGCTCCCGACCGTCTTTTCACCACGGTGGAGTTCCAGAAGCGCTATGACCGGGTGGAGATTTCTCTGATGACTCCCAAGGCGGCTCTTGTCCCCGCTCCTTTCTTCGACCCGTCGGGGGCGCGCGCCGCCCTTGCGGAAGTGGTCCTGCTCAGGGATTCGGACGCGGTCGAATGGGTGGATGTCCCCGCGTGCGGGGCCGTGATGCTTTATTCCAATTCCATAGACGAGTCGCTTTCTTCCGTGATATCTGGGACGGTGCTCGATTCCGGCGGCCACGCCGCCAGGGTTTTTCCGGAGCTGTACTGGATGATCCGCAGCCTGGACGGCTGCGGCGAATACAACAAGATAATCGCCTCCTATATGGACGGATGGCTTCATCTTGTCGTGGCTCAGGGCAGGACTCTGCTTCTGGCCAATGTCTATGAGGCGGCGGACTTCACGACTGCGGAGTATTTCATATTCCTGGCGCTGAAGAGCCTGCAGCTGAATCCGGAAATATCTTCAATCAGCTTCCGCACCCCGCTCGCTCCCGAGCAGGAAATGTCGCTTTACCGCTATTTCAAATCGGTGGAGATTGTCTGATGCGCATCATCGGTGGCAGCCTCAAGGGCAAGGAGATAGATCCGCCCAGAAACTACAGGGCGCGTCCCACTACGGATTTCGCCCGTGAGGGACTGTTCAATATCCTGGACAATGAATATGAGATGGAGGGACTTCGGGTCCTGGACCTGTTTGCGGGGACCGGGGCCGTGTCGCTTGAGTTCATCTCGCGCGGGGCGGACCATGTGTGGTGTGTGGAGATGAATCCCCAGAATGCCGCGTTCATATCTTCTGAGGCCAGGAGGCTGGGGGTGTCAAATCTCACGGTGGTGCGTCACAATGTGTTTGATTTTCTGCCTCTGTGCACCGAGAAGTTTGACATAGTCTTTGCGGATCCGCCTTATGCGCTGGAGAATCTGCAGTCGATTCCGGACAAGGTCTATGAGGCCGGCATCGTCCATCCGGGCGGCTATTTCATTCTTGAGCACGGGGACGAGCATTCGTTCACTTCCCATCCGCTTTTCGTCAAGGAAAAGCATTACGGACGGGTCCATTTCTCCTTCTTCGAAAAAGACTGACAAAAAGGGATGACCAAGTGGCCATCCCTTTTTTGTGTCAACCGGTTTGCGGGCATTCGGCTGTCTGCTCCGAAACCTTCGCTTCGCTCATCCCACCGCCGCAAAGCGGCGGTCTCCCCGCTCATGAGTCCGCGGGCGGCCACAGGTCCCGGAGCAGACAGCCGAATGCCGTTCAGAATGCGGCCTCCGAATTACTTTTTGCGTTCGCGGCGGGATTTGCGCAGATGGTAGGCGCTTTCCACCAGCAGCTCGTCGGCCATTATGCCTCTTGTCGCAAGCATGTCCAGGATTACCGCCACCAGCGGGAATATGGACGACAGCCTGAACACCACCATGCTGTGGGTCGTGAAGAAGTCCACGGCCAGCCAGATCTGGAAGGCCACGCAGAGAAGCGCCGCCAGGGTCGCCGTCCTCATCTGGAAGATTCTGAACCTGTAGGTGGTCAGCGCCAGGATGTGCAGCAGGGTGATGATGACAATGAGTATGAGATAGGGGACATAGGATATGAATCTCAGCTTGTCTCCGACCTCGCCGTCTCCGGCCACGGTCACCGCCTTCGTCGAAAACAGCATTATCCCCACGAGTATCGTGGATATTGCAAGATATAGGGTCTGTACTCTCTGCCACATGGTTTTTTCTGAGTTTTGGTTGAAACACAAAAATAGGAAATATCACTCAAAAACGCTATTTTTGTCCATGGCTGAAACGGTTGAACGGCCGTTTCGGCGACATTCAAAAAAATAAGAAATATGCGGATAGCAGAATCAGAACTCATAATCAACGACGATGGATCCGTGTTCCATCTTCATCTCAGACCGTCCGAACTGGCCGATCTGGTCGTGCTTGTCGGGGACCCCGGCAGAGTGGACATGATTTCGGAATTCCTCAGTGACATCGAGTTCCGCCATCAGTCCCGCGAATTTGTCTCCACCACCGGCCGCTACAACGGCAGGCGCGTGACCGCGCTTTCCACCGGAATAGGCACTGACAACATAGACATAGTCATGAATGAGCTGGACGCTCTGGCCAACATCGACTTCGCCACCCGCGAGGTCAGGCCCGAACACCGGTCTCTCACCATTCTCCGGATCGGGACCACCGGTGCCATCCAGCCGGACATTCCGCTCGGCTCCTTTGTCTTCTCGCATTACTCGGTGGGCTGCGACGGTCTGCTGAACTGGTATGCCGACAGGGATTCCTATTCGGACCTCGACATGGAGAAGGCCTTCACCGAACATGTCCACTGGGACAAGCACCTTCCCGCGCCCTATTTCATCAAGGCCAGCCAGAAGCTGATCGACCGCTTTGCGGGCTGCACTGTGAAGGGAGTCACCGTCTCGGCCTCCGGGTTTTATGGCCCTCAGGGGAGAGTACTGCGCATCCCTCTGGCAATGAAGAACATGGTGGAGGATTTCGAGACCTTCCGCTATGGCGAATACAGGATAACCAATTTCGAGATGGAGGGCTCGGCGCTGGCCGGACTTTCCGCACATCTCGGCCATGATGCGGGCACGGTCTGCTGCGTGATAGCCAACCGCTATGCCAAGAACAGCAATCCGGACTACAAGCCCCGTGTCCGTGAGCTGGTGAAGCTCGCGCTGGACCGCCTCACGGAATAGGCTGCAAGTCGAATACCAATCAGTTTAGGCGACCGATAATCACTTATCAGTCGCTTATTTTTTTGCATTGTGCAGCGCTGTGGCACAAGCGGGCGATATCTTTGCATCAGTTAAAACAAAGACGCCATGAAAAACACTGAATACAATGTCGATGCAATCTGCTCCGAAATATCGTCCGACGCTTTTTCCGCACTGGAAGGCCTGATCGAAGACCTCGGCCTGGAGGTCACCGGCGTCAGCCTGGGATAGCCTCTCCGAGAGCCTCCTCCCTTGCGTGCTTCAGGCTGACAAGGGTGCCTTCTCTGTCCTTCCCGATCCCCACGCTGATCTGCCTGAACTCTCCCGGCGCCGGCTTCACCCCAGCCACCCTGTCCGCGATTATGAACTCCGAGACGGGATCCTCCACATATCTCATGATCGCCCGCTTGAGCGGTCTCGCCCCATAGGCGGGGTCATAGCCCGCATCCGCGATGAACTTTCTCGCCGCCGGAGTGATGGTAATCTTATAGCCGGCGTCCTCCGCCCTCTTTCTGAGACTCCGCAGCTCGACATCGATGATTTTCCCGATGTCGTCCCTGTCAAGCGAATTGAAATAGACCTTCTCGTCCACCCTGTTCAGGAACTCCGGAGGGAAAGTCTTCTTCACCGCCTTCTCCAACACGCTCTGCCTGTCCCGGCTTATGTTTCTTCCGGCCGTCGCGAATCCCAGCCCCTTGCCGAAATCCTCCATCTCCCGGCTTCCGATGTTGGAAGTCATTATCACTATGGTGTTCTTGAAACTGACCGTCCTGCCCTCGCTGTCGGTGAGCCTTCCGTCGTCGAGAATCTGCAGCAGGATGTTGAATATGTCCGGATGGGCCTTCTCAATCTCGTCGAGCAGCACCACGCTGTAGGGCTTGCGGCGCACCCGCTCGCTGAGCTGTCCGCCCTCCTCATAGCCCACATATCCCGGAGGCGCCCCGATGAGCCTCGAGACCGAAAACTTCTCCATGTATTCGCTCATGTCGAGCCTTATCATGCTGTCCTCCGAATCGAACAGATATTCAGCCAGGCATTTGGCCAGCTGGGTCTTGCCCACTCCGGTGGGGCCGAAGAACAGGAAAGAGCCGATCGGGCGGTTCGGGTCCTTGAGCCCGGCGCGGTTCCTCCTGATGGCGCCGCATATGGTGTCTATGGCCTCGTCCTGGCCTATGATCCGGCTCCTGAGCCGGTCCTTCATCCTGAGTATGCGGTTGCCTTCGGATTCTGCCACCTTGTTCACCGGGATGCCCGTCATCTTCGAGACCACGTCGGCGATGTCGTCGGCGGTGACTGTCTTTGCGGCGGCCCTGCTCTTGAGCCTGACCATGGACCCGGCCTCGTCCATCGCGTCTATCGCCTTGTCCGGAAGCGCCCGCTCCGGAATGTATCTGTCGGTGAGCCTCACGCAGGCCTCCAGCGCGTCGTCGGTATATCCGACCTTGTGGAAGTCCTCATAGTTTGACCGGATCTTTTTCAGTATGGCTATGGACTGCTCCGCGTCCGTGGCCTCCACGACCACCTTCTGGAACCGCCTGTCGAGGGCTCCGTCCTTCTCCACTATCTTGGTGAACTCGTTCACCGTGGTCGCGCCTATGCACTGAATCTCGCCGCGGGCCAGCGCCGGCTTCAGCATGTTGGCGGCATCCAGGCTGCCCTGCGCTCCGCCTGCGCCCACTATGGTGTGGAATTCGTCTATAAACAGGATTATGTCCGGATTCTTGCTGACGGCCCTGATTATGGTCTTGACCCTCTTCTCGAAATCGCCGCGGAATTTGGTGCCCGCGACCACCGAGGCTATGTCCAGCGAGAGTATCTTCTTCTTAGCCAGGGCGGGGGAGATCTCGCCGGAAGCGATTTTCAGGGCTATGCCCTCCACTATGGCCGATTTGCCCACTCCGGGCTCGCCGATGAGCATGGGATTGTTCTTCTTGCGCCTGCCCAGAATCTCTATGACCCGGGCTATCTCCCTCTCCCTTCCCACGACGGGGTCGAGCTTGCCCTCCGCGGCGGCTTTGGTGAGGTCGAAGCCATATTCGGCCAGTTCGTCCTTCGGCTCTTCCTCCTGCTTCTTGCCGCTGTCATATTCGATGTCGTCGCCGTCGTCGCCCTTCGCCGGAGCCGGGCCTGTCATTCTGGCACCCAGCAGGTCGTTCTTCTCCATATATGTCACCACCCTGCCATAGTC
>CAVIVH010000090.1:0-3112 GCA_963646185.1 bacterium
GCCGTACTCTGTGGACTTTCTGCCTCTCTTGCGTGCCGTACCGTGCTGTCCCGGAGGATAATTCCTCTTTTCAAAATCTTTGTCAGCTCCGTAAATCGGCTCGCCGAACTTACGTGCGATCTTAGTGCTAGGTCCAGTATATCTTGCCATAATGATTCTGCTTTAAAATTCTGAAATTAAACTTTACGGCGGCCTTTGGGTCTGCACCCGTTGTGGGGCATCGGGGTCACGTCGATGATCTCAGTCACCTCGATTCCGGAATTGTTGATGGTTCTGATAGCCGACTCACGTCCGGCTCCGGGACCCTTGACATATACTTTCACCTTGCGGAGACCTGCGTCGAAAGCGGACTTGGAAGCGTCCTCTGCAGCCATCTGGGCGGCATAGGGAGTGTTCTTCTTCGATCCTCTGAATCCGCACTTTCCGGCGGACGACCAGCTGATCACCTGGCCCACATTGTTGGTGAGGGCGACGATGACGTTGTTGAAGGTTGATGAAACATGGGCTTGTCCAGTCGCTTCAACCTTGACGACTCTCTTCTTTGTTGATGTTGTCTTCTTTGCCATAATTCATCAATTATTTGGTTGCTTTCTTCTTGTTGGCGACAGTCTTCTTCTTACCCTTTCTTGTACGGGCATTGTTCTTTGTGCTCTGTCCGCGCACAGGAAGGCCGAGACGATGACGGATTCCCCTGTAGCATCCGATGTCCATAAGACGCTTGATGTTCATCTGGACGGTCGAACGAAGCTCACCCTCTATTTTGTACTCGTTTGAGATGATGGAACGGATCTTCGCGATCTGGTCGTCGTCCCATTCATTGACTTTGATGTCATAGTCGATTCCGCACTCGTCAAGAATTTTTCTTGCAGAGGAGCGGCCGATTCCGAAGATGTAGGTCAGTCCTATTTCTCCGCGTTTGTTGTTCGGTAAATCAACACCGGCGATTCTTGCCATATTCTGATTTCTTAATTTTTGTTATTACAAGTTATCACCCGGAAAATCCGGAAAAACCATTATCCCTGACGCATTTTGAACTTCGGATTCTTCTTGCAGATCACATAAAGATGACCTTTACGCCTGACAATCTTGCAATCCTCGCTGCGCTTTTTAATGGATGTCTTTACTTTCATAATGCTGAAAATTTTATTTGTATCTGAAGGAAATTCTGCCTTTGGTCAAATCATAAGGCGACATCTCAACCTTGACCTTGTCTCCGAGAAGAATATGGATGAAATTCTGTCTCATCTTTCCGGAGATGTGCGCGAGAATGACGTGACCGTTTTCCAGCTCAACCTTGAACATGGCGTTAGGGAGAGTCTCTACGATTACTCCATCCTGCTCTATTGCCGTTTGTTTTGACATTGAAATATCACTTTAAAAATTAATCTTGCATTCCTTCTCGATATAATCGAAGGTAGACAGCTGTTCCGCTTTGCCGTGACGGACAACAACCGTAAGCTCGAAATGAGCTGCATTGCCATGATCCGAGGTGCGTACCGCCCAACCATTTCTAGCAAGATACACACCGCGCCCGCGGGCTGTAATCATGGGTTCGATGCAGATCGTCATTCCGTCGGTGAGGTGCACTCCGTGTCCCTGTTTCCCGTAGTTGGGAACGCCGGGGTTCTCATGCATGTCACGACCGATTCCGTGTCCTTCGAGTTCTCTCACGACACCGAATCCGAATGACTCGGCATACGACTGTACCGCGTGTCCTATGTCACCGGTTCTGTTTCCGGCGACCGCCTGCTCTATGCCCTTGTACAGCGACTCTCTTGTCACTCTGAGGAGCTTCTTCGTCTCTTCGTCCACCTCTCCCACAGGGAAAGTGAAGGCCGAATCGCCGTTGTAGCCTTTGTACATCGTCCCGAGGTCTATGGAGACAATGTCACCCTCTTTGAGCGCGTAGTCCGACGGGAATCCGTGGACCACGGTGTCGTTGACTGAGGCGCAAATCGACGCCGGGTAGCCATCGTAGTTCAGAAAATTGGGAACCGCGCCGTTGTCGCGGATAAAGGTCTCGGCAACCCTGTTCAACTCATTGGTCGTCACACCGGGGGCCACCGCTTTACCGACTTCCGCCAACGCCTGGGAGGTTATCCTGCCGTTGATTCTCAAAAGCTCGATTTCTTCTTCTGACTTAGGCTTTACCATCTTCCTTGACTTATCAATTAACTACATTCCGGAGCGGCCTGTCAGGCGTCCGGTCTTCATGAGGCCATCGTAGTGCCTCATGAGCAGATAGCTTTCAATCTGCTGGAGAGTATCGAGCACAACGCCCACAAGAATCAGCAGCGATGTGCCGCCGTAGAAGCTTGCAAACTGGTTGCTGATACCGAAAATCATTGCAATAGCCGGAAGGATTGCTATGATTGCGAGGAAGATGGAACCGGGCAGGGTGACCTTGGACATGATGGAGTCAAGGTACTCGACCGTCTTCTTCCCCGGCTTTACTCCAGGTATGAAACCGCCGTTCTTCTTCATATCCTCGGCCATCATGGTAGGGTTCACCGTGACGGCGGTGTAGAAGTATGTGAAGAGCACGACAAGTATTCCAAAGATGAAATTATACCAGAAACCGGTATAGTTGCCGAGAGTGGCCGCGAGACCGCGGGTGGCATCCCACTTGGAGAACAGCAGCGGGAAGAGCATCAGTGCCTGTGCAAAGATGATAGGCATGACGCCTGCGGCGTTGATCTTGAGAGGGATGAAGTTGCGGACTCCGCCATACTGGCGGTTGCCCACGATTCTCTTGGCATACTGGACCGGAACCCTTCTCACTCCCTGGACGAGGGCGATTGCAGCCACGAACACGAAGAAGAGAACGATGAATTCCACAATCAGAAGGAGAAGTCCGCCGTTGGTGGTGGAGAGCTTTTCTCCGACCTCGGCTGCGAGTGCGAAAGGAAGGCGGGCCACGATACCGATCATGATGATCATGGAGATACCGTTACCTATGCCCCTGTCGGTGATGCGCTCGCCGAGCCACATGACAAACATCGAACCGGCCATCAGGATGAGGGTCGAGACGAAGTTGTAGGCGAAATTGCTCCAACCGAGCTGGTTGACAGCGATGAAAGCGGAACCGGGAATCTGATTGTGCACCTGGGCC
>CAVIVH010000090.1:3136-5960 GCA_963646185.1 bacterium
GTAGGCGGGGCACTGGATAGCCAGGATGGCTATGGTCAGATATCTGGTGAGCTGGTTGATCTTTCAGCGGCCGCTCTCCCCCTCCATCTGGAGTTTTCTGAAATAGGGGACGAACATGCCCAGAAGCTGGACGACGATGGATGCCGAGATGTACGGCATCACACCGAGCGCAAAAATCGAAGCGTTACCGA
Source organism: bacterium (assembly GCA_963646185.1). GTDB lineage: Bacteria > Bacteroidota > Bacteroidia > Bacteroidales > UBA932 > Cryptobacteroides. The sequence continues at coordinate 3,328 of CAVIVH010000090.1, forward strand.
AGGCTCCTCCGGAGAACATGTTCAGAAGGCCCACGAGACCTTCCTGGGATGTGCTCTGGAGTTTAGCCAGGGATGTCGCGTCGATGCCGGGAAGCACGACGAAACACCCCAGACGATAAACGAGTATCAGAAGAAACGTGTAAACCAGTCTCTTCTTCAACTCTTCGATTCTGAAGATGTTCTTTATTGTTTCGAAAAACTTCTTCATTTCGGTTCAGTTAGTCTTCGACGACAGTTGTTTTTCCGCCGGCAGCCTCAATCTTCTGGACAGCCGACTTGGAGAATGCGTCTGCGGACACCTCGAGCTTTGCGGTGAGCTCGCCATTGCCGAGAATCTTCACGAGATCCTTGGGAGCGGCAAGACCTGCATCGACAAGAACGTCAAGAGTGATGACATTCACGCCGCTGGTCTCGGAAAGCTTCTGAAGGTCGGAGACATTCACAGCCTTGTACTCGACACGAGTGGGGTTCTTGAAACCATATTTGGGGAGCCTTCTCTGGATAGGCATCTGACCGCCTTCGAAGCCGATCTTATGCTCATATCCGGCACGGGCCTGAGCACCCTTGGTACCGCGGGTGGAAGTACCGCCCTTACCGGAACCCTGACCGCGTCCGAGTCTTTTCTTTGCAGATTTAGTGGAGCCGTTAGCGGCTTTTAAGTTATGCAATTCCATCTGTAATTCCTCCTCTTAGTTAATTTCTTCAACTTCAACCAGGTGGCGGACTTTGGCGAGCATACCTGTGGAAACAGGGGTCTTCTCCACCTCAACAGTCTCATGCATTCTGTGGATTCCGAGGGAGCGGAGACTTTCCTTCTGCTTTCTGGTCTCTCCGTTCTTGCTGATCACCTGTGTAATCTTATATTTTGCCATGTCTGTGTCCTCCTAGATTAACCGTTAAACACATTCTGCATGGAAACTCCACGCATACCGGCCACAGTGTAGGCGTCTCTCATCTCGGTGAGGGCGCGCACGGTAGCCTTCACAAGGTTGTGAGGGTTGGAAGAGCCCTTGGACTTTGCGAGGACGTTCTGCACTCCGGCCGACTCGAAGACGGCACGCATTGCACCGCCGGCCTTCACACCGGTACCGGGAGCTGCGGGTTTCATGAACACCTCGGCGCCGTCAAACTTGGCCACCATGTCGTGAGGGATGGTCTTGTTGATGACAGGAATCTTCACGAGATTCTTCTTGGCATCCTCGACACCCTTCTGGATGGCGACGGTCACTTCATTCGCCTTTCCAAGACCATAGCCCACAACGCCGTTTCCGTCACCGACCACAACAATGGCCGCAAAACGGAAGTGACGGCCTCCCTTGGTGACCTTGGTCACTCTGTTGATGGCTACCAGCCTGTCCTTGAGCTCAAGGTCAGAGGTCTTTACTCTTTTAACATTTGTATTTGCCATAGTCTCTTTTATTAGAATTTAAGTCCGCCTTCACGTGCGGCGTCTGCCAGGCTCTGGACCCTGCCGTGATAGAGATAACCTCCGCGGTCGAATGCGATCTCGCTGATGCCCTTGGCAATGGCGCGCTCGGCGATGGCCTTGCCGACGATGGCTGCGGCCTCGATGCCGGACTTGCCCTTGCACTCTGCGGCAAGAACCTTGTCGTTGGATGCGGCGGCTGCGAGGGTCTCGCCCTTGAGGTCGTCGATCACCTGGGCATATATCTGTTTGTTGCTTCTGAAGACAACGAGACGGGGACGCTCAGCTGTTCCGTTGACATGCTTGCGGATACGGTAGTGGATCCTCCTTCTTCTTTCTATTTTATTCAATGCCATAATTCTTTCCTCCTATTACTTAGCGGAAGCTGTCTTGCCGGCCTTGCGACGGAGCTGCTCGCCGACGAACTTGATACCCTTGCCCTTATAAGGTTCAGGCTTGCGGAAAGAACGGATCTTGGCCGCAACCTGGCCGATGAGCTGTTTGTCGCAGCTCTTGAGGATGAGAACGGGGTTCTCGCCTTTCTTCACCGGAGCGGCCTCAGCCTTGACTTCCGGAGGAAGGAGGAGCTGGATGTCGTGGGAATAACCCAGGGCAAAGCTCAGAATCTGGTCATGGACATCCACACGGTAACCCACACCGACGAGTTCCTGCTTGATGGTGTATCCCTCGGACACGCCGACAACCATATTATGGACGAGCGCGCGGTAGAGACCGTGCAGCGAACGGTGATTCGGAAGATCCGAAGGGCGGGAGAATTTGATTTCGTTTCCCTCTATGGTGACCGTAATGTCAGGGTCAACAGCCTGAGTGAGTTCACCCAGAGGTCCTTTAACCTTGACAACGTTTCCGGCGAGCAGTTCTGCGCTCACCTTCTCCGGAAGGCTTACAGGCAATTTACCAATTCTTGACATAATTGTTGAGTTAGATTAATATACATAGCAAATAACTTCACCGCCGACATTGAGGTTCTTGGCCTCCTTGTCAGTGATGACGCCCTTGGATGTGGTGAGCACGGCCACTCCGAGTCCGTTCAGAACCCTGGGCATGTCTTTAACATCCACATATTTTCTCAGACCAGGTTTGGAAACGCGGTCAATTCCCTTGATTGCGGGAAGCTTGGTCTGCGGATGGTACTTAAGCGCAAGCTTGAGCACATTGTAAGGCTGGCCCTCGACCACCTTGTAGC
>CAVIVH010000091.1:0-4724 GCA_963646185.1 bacterium
ATCAATGTCTCTTTCGGATCTTCAGTCTTGTCGGAATCTCCGGGAGCGGAGACCTGCTCCTTGCTACAGCCGGCGAGAGAGGCCAGCGCAGCCAGAGTGAGGATTGTCGTATATAAAGGCTTCATAACTCTAATTGTTATAATTATAATACTGACTCCAATCCGTCCCCCCTCTCGCATCCTGCATCCCTTCTGTGTTGCCATCGCCACTGAGCACAGCTTTTTCCAGTTCTATCTCCAGCACCTCGATATCCGGTGCAGAATAAACACATTTCTCTGATTTCATATGTTTCACAATTTGATTCATCCAATATGTCCGTTTTCATGGCATTTTTGCAAAAATAATAAAATATTGCGACTGATTCACATACGGCATGTGCCGGCCCGAAAATTTTCCGAACGGATTTCGTCGGTCCCGCACGCATTGGGATAAATGATAATTATTAGCTAAATTGCTTGGCTGATTATGACTACTTCAGAAAAACTCTTCTTCGGACTGCTGCGCAGCGGACTCTGGGGCACCGCCCCCGAGCTGCCCGATGTGGCTCCATGCGGGGACGACTGGAAAAAAGTCTATGCCCTGAGCATGTCGCAGACTGTGGTCGGTCTGGTCACCGATGGGGCCGCCGCATGCCCGGCAGGCTTCGTGCCCAAGGCGATTTCCCTCAAGCTGATGTCCTCGCTCATAAAGACCGAAAAGGCCAATGCGGTCATCAACTCCAATGTCGCCCGCTTCGTCTCGCTGCTGGAGAACAGCGGTGTGCAACCCGTCCTGGTCAAGGGCCAGGCTGTCGCGCAGTGCTACATCCACCCCATGGGCAGAATGCCCGGCGACATAGACCTGGTGATAGACCCCGGACAATATGAAGCCGCAAAGGCCGTCATCACTCCGATAGCCGACAGCGCGGAAGAGGGCGATGTCTCCAAACTGCATTTCGGGGCCATGTTCGGCAGCGTGGAGCTGGAACTCCACGGATCGGTCCGGACATATCTCGGACGGAAAATCAACGACACGCTGGACAGAGTCCAGGCCGGGCTGTACCGGGAAGGAGGCTGCCGCCGCTGGAACTGCCTCGGTACCGAGGTGAGGATACCATCCGTCGATTTCGACGCCCTCTTCATATTCACCCATCTGCTCCAGCACTTCTTCTATGGCGGTCTGGGCCTCAGGCAGCTCTGCGACTGGGCCAGGGTGCTGCACACGCATTGCGGCGCCATTGACCGCAGCCTGCTCGAGAGGAGGCTCACGGAAATGGAGCTGCTCAGCGAATGGAAGACCTTCGCCGGATTCCTGGTGGACTATCTCGGACTCCCCGCGGAAGAGGCTCCGCTGTATGACGCCAGGTACAGTTCGAGGACCGGCAGGCTCTGGAGATATATCGAGCGCGTGGGCAATTTCGGAAAAAACCGCAGGCGTCGCGACCGGAGCGGAGACCCCTACCTCATAAGAAAAATAGAATCGCTGTGCGTCTATTCGCAGGATTTCCTGCACCACGTCAGCATCTTCCCCATAGATTCACTCAAGTTCTTCTGGTACTATTTCAGACAGGGAACGCTAAAAGTACTGCACGGAAACTGATATGCAAAAATTCTACTCCATAGCCGACCACATCGTCGCTTTCAGGGCGGCTGACGACTCCCCCGCATGGGACGTCTGCGGCAACTACGCCCCGTTCGAAGTCTCCCCTGCCCAGCCGCCGGTGTGCTCGCTTGAACTGAGGGACGCCATAGACATTCTGGAGGCCAAGAGCGTATATGAAGTGCGGGAAAAGGACTTTCCGAGACTCTGCTTCAGCCGCTACGGCGACGGCCGCTGGGTGGTGGAGATGGCCCCGGAGAGCGAGCTCCCGACAGTGGCGCATCTGATTGCGTCCGAGGATTTCTCCTCAGGCGTCCTGGCCATGCTCCCGTCCGGCAAGGCATCGTTTCGCTTTGCTGTGGATAACGCCCTGATGCTGATGTTCGCCATATCCACGGCCACCCTCGGCACTCTGGAGATTCACTCCTCGGTGACCGTGTGCGACGGCAGAGGATATGCCTTCCTCGGCAAGAGCGGCACAGGCAAGAGCACACACAGCAGGCTCTGGATGGAGCATATTCCCGGCAGCCGTCTGCTCAATGACGACAATCCCATAATCCGCGTCAGGGACGGCGAAGTCCGCATCTACGGCTCGCCCTGGAGCGGCAAGACCCCCTGCTACAAGGCCGAAAGCGCGTCCCTCGGCGCAGTGGTGAGAATAAGCCAGAATCCCGAAAACTCGATTCACCGTCTCTCGCCGGTGCAGGCCTATGCCTCGATGTACTCGTCCTGCTCCGCCTTCCGCGAAATCCGGAACACCGCCGACGGCATCCACTCCACCCTCGTGCAGCTGGTCGGAGCCGTGCCGATGTACAGGCTGGAATGCCGGCCCGACCGGGAAGCCGCCGAGCTCTGCCACAACACCGTGAGCCGATGAAGACCGTACAGCTGCCCAATGAAATCCTGCTGACCAGCGCCGCCGCTTTCCTCGACGAAGGCCGCGAAGTGGTCGTGCGCGCAAAAGGCAACAGCATGTTCCCCTACATCCGCGACGGGCGCGACAGCGTTGTGCTCAAGAAGTCCGATTCGCTGGAAGTCGGAGACATAGTGCTGGTGCAGATGCCGGACAGGTTCGTGATGCACCGCATCATAGCGCGCCGCGGCGACCGTTTCCGCATGATGGGCGACGGCAACCTGCGAGGCACCGAGGCTTTCCGCCGGGAAGACGTGCTCGGCAAGGTGATATGGATAGTGAAGGAAGACGGCCGCAAGGTCGCTCCCGGCAAGGCCAGGGTGTGGAAAGCGCTGCTCCCGGTGAGACGCCTGCTGCTGGCAGTCTATAGAAGAACATGTAAATGACAATATTATGAAAATCAAAGACGGATTTGTGCTCCGCAGCATCGGAGACAACTATATGGTGGTCGGCGAGGGTCTCGCCCAGATCGACTTCAACAAGATCATATCGCTCAACGCCACGGCGGCATTCCTCTGGAAGGCCGTGCAGGGCAAGGACTTCGACGCCGAAACCCTCAGAGACCTGCTGCTCGGGGAATATGACGTCGATGAGGCCACGGCTCTCAGGGACGCGGACGCCCTGATGGAGAAGTGGGTCGTCGCCGGACTTGTGGAATAGGCGGTGAAGAGCGTAGGCATATGCGTGAAGGCGCTCGGAAGGATGTCCGGGCCCGCGAAAAGATGGATGCTAGTCAGCATCCTTCTGGGATTCGTGCGCATAGCCGCGTCGCTCTCGTTCGTCTGGGTGTGCAAGGAGCTCGTGGATATAGCCACGGGAGCCTCCGCCGCCCAGCTCACCGGCAGGATAGTCTTGATGGCCTGCATAATGCTGACCCAGCTTGTCTGCGGGGTCGCCTCGTCCTATTGCCAGAACTATGGCATAGTCACGGTGCAGAACAGCCTGCGCGAGTCGCTCTTCGGGCGGCTGATGACCGGTGAATGGAACGGGCGCGAGAAGTTCAGCAGCGGCGATGCCGTCAACCGCCTCGAAGAGGACATCCGGGTCGTGTCGGAGCTGCTCTGCGAGCATATCCCGCAGGCGGCCGTGACTGTCTGCCAGCTGATTGCGGCCTCCGCCTATCTGCTGATGATGGCTCCGGGCCTGCTCTGGGTGCTGCTGATACTGATGTTCGCGGCAGTGGTGGGCTCGAGGCTGTTCTTCCTCAAGCTGAGGAAGCTCACTTCCGACATCAGGGCCCTGGACAGCGACATCCAGCAGCTCATCCAGGAAAACCTTCAGAACCGCGTGGTGGCGCTCACCCTGGTGGGCACCGCACGGGTCCTCTCGGCTCTCGGCTCGCTGCAGACCGGCCGCATGGACAAGACCGTGGAGAGGCTCAACTTCAATGCGGTGGCGCGCGGGTTCATGTCGCTCGGATTTATGGGCGGCTATGCGTCGGCCTTTCTGTGGGGCGTATTCGGCATAGTCGGAGGCACGGTGAGCTTCGGCATGATGACCGCGTTCCTGCAGCTCGTGGGGCAGGTGCAGAGGCCCGTGGCCGACCTGGCCAGGGAGCTTCCGGCATTCATCCACGCCCTGACCTCCATCGAGCGTCTAATGGAGATTGAAGAACTCCCCGCCGAGGAGGACGGCCCGGAATGGACCGCCGACGGGGCCGCCGGAGTGAGATTCGAAGGGGTGAGCTTCCGCTATCCGCAGCAGGGCCCCGAAGTACTGAAAGACTTCTCGCACGACTTCCGGCCGGGCACCCTGACTGTGATTGCCGGCCCCACCGGAGTGGGAAAAAGCACGCTGGTGAGGCTTATGCTGGGTCTTCTCAAGCCTCAGGGCGGAAGCATAGACATCTATGACTCAGGATCTTCCTGCAAGGCGTCGAAGCCCTCGCGCGGCAACTTCCGCTATGTGCCGCAGGGCAACACGCTGATGAGCGGCACAATCAGGGAGAACCTTCTGCTCGGCGACGCATCGGCCTCGGACGAACGTCTCCGCGAGGCGCTGCACACCGCGGCGGCGGACTTCGTGTTCAGTCTTCCGGACGGCTGGGACAGCATCTGCGGAGAGTCGGGCAGCGGACTCAGCGAGGGCCAGTGCCAGCGCATAGCCATAGCCCGCGCGCTGCTTCACCGCGGCGGAATCCTCCTGCTGGACGAATCCACATCTTCGCTAGACCCTCAGACCGAGGCCCGTCTCATTTCCAACCTCCGCGGCGCCGTCATGAACGGAAAAGAGA
>CAVIVH010000091.1:4734-5781 GCA_963646185.1 bacterium
CCACCGAGAGGCGGTGATGGCAAGCGCCGATGAGCTCCTCAGAATGGAATAGCCGCCGCTACAGACTGTAGGACAGCTTGGTCTTATAGTTCTTGTTCACGCACAGCGTGGCGGTCTTCTTGCTGAGATTATAGACGACCGACCACTGGGTGTTGCTGGTGATTTCGCCGCCCTCGTCCTCCAGGTCCGTGTGCACGCCGTCGAGCAGGTCCATGCACTCGTCCTCGGTCATCACGCGGTTCTTGCTTTCCAGCGTATTGTGCAGTTTCTCATAGCGTTCCCGTCCGCCGCCGACCGACTGCCAGCCCTCAGACAGATAGAAATTGGTGACATGGTCGGTGTCAATCAGGTTCATGGTCCAGTCCTTCGCGGCGGGGTCGCTCACCGGGGGCACGTCTTCGGGACGGTAGTACTCGACCACCACCCTATTGCCTTTTGCATCGGCAATCAGGAAATGATAGTTGGCGTCGGAATCATCGCCGTCGGCGAAGAAGTTGTGGGAACGGAAGACCTCCACGGCCTCATCGACTGTCGTGCAGCCGTCCAGAATCAGCCTTATGGCCAGAGGCGGGATGATGTCGCTCTTCTGCGGGTCATGCTGCACGGCGCCGCCGGTGCCGCGCAGGGAAAGCACGCATATGAACAGTCCGGCGTCATTCATTCCGTCCATGCAGCAATATATGGAAGTGGTGACGGGCACGGAGAGGTCGGTCTTTCCGTCCGACAGGGAGCCGGCCACATAGGTGTCCTGGTCCAGGAAAGGCAGGGCCGAGATGTTGAAGGACTCATGCACGCCTTTGACGACATTATGCAGGAATATGTTGGCGGCCGACGAGAATCTGAAGTCGAAGTTGCGGCCCACCAGCACGTCTCCTTCGGGAGATTTGGCGAAGAACGCGCTGCAGCCGAAATCGAGGCCGGAGTCAGCCTTTCCAAGCGAGGCGGTCGTCAGCTGCGGCACCACGTTGCCGAGAAGCTTGAGGCTGGAACTTGCGCCTCCCGCCGCCATGACTTCGTCGATGAGATAATCGGCACTGTATTCCAGCG
>CAVIVH010000092.1:0-4719 GCA_963646185.1 bacterium
TGGTGTGTGAATATAGCCTTTTTTTTGTCAGGCCTCCAGAAATTTTACAACAGTTATGCCAATACACCTTTGGCAGGAAATGCGTATTTTTGCGGGTCGTAAGTAAGAACAAGGGGATTTTTCCAAAACAGCTTCCGATGAAAGAAGACGATTTTTCGAGACTGGAACTGAACCTTCCCAACTGTCTCGTCAACTATAGATATTTCCGCTCGCTGCTGGAGCGGGACACGAAGCTTCTCGTGCTGGTCAAGGCCAATGCCTATGGCCATGGAGCTGTGGAGTTTGCGGCGATGATGCAGCAGGCCGGGGCGGACTATCTGGCCGTGGCCTATCCCGTGGAGGGCATGGAGCTGCGCGGCGCCGGCATAAGCCTTCCCATACTGGTCCTCACGGCGGGGACGGATTTCTTCCCCGAAATAGTGGAAAACGCCCTCGAGCCCAGCATTCCGAATCTCTATGCCCTGCGCGTCCTGTGCGACGTGCTGAAAGACAGGGGGATACGCGACTTTCCCATACACCTTAAGCTTGATACCGGCATGCACCGCCTCGGTTTCATGACAGACGAGCTCCCGGAGCTGATGGATTTTCTGCGTGACTGCCCTTTTGTCAGGGTGAAGTCGGTGTTCTCGCATCTTGCGGTGGCCGAAGACCCCGCCGAGGACGAATACACCATGGGCCAGCTGCACACTTTTGAGAAAAATGCCGGAACGATAGCTGCCGGTCTCGGCTACCGCCCCATGTTCCACATTCTCAATTCGGCCGGAATAGAAAGGTTCCCGCAGTATCAGTTCGACATGGTGCGTCTTGGAATCGGGATCTATGGCATAAGCGCCCTCCCGGGCGTGAAGCTCGCCCCCGTGGCCTCGCTCAAGTGCAAAATCTTGCAGATTAAGCATCTGAAGCCGGGCGACGGCACCATAGGATATGGCCGTTACGGGCATATCGCCCCCGGCGGGACCACAATCGCCACCATCCCCGTCGGATATGCCGACGGAATCGACCGCCATCTGGGCAGGGGCCGCGCCTCCTTCTCCCTCAACGGGCACCGCGTCCCCACCATAGGAAACATCTGCATGGACATGTGCATGCTGGATGTCACCGGAGTGGACGCCAAAGTCGGGGACACCGTGACCATATTCGGAGAAGACCCGACAGTTTCTGAACTGGCGGGCCTTCTTGATACCATTCCGTATGAAATCCTGACCTCCGTTCCCCGGAGAATCGAGAGAATAGTGGTCAGACGCTGACCGTTATTCCCATTCTATGGTTGCCGGCGGTTTGGAGGAGATGTCGTAAACTACGCGGTTGACCCCCCTCACCTTGTTTATGATTTCGTTGCTGACGTCGGCGAGGAAGTCGTAGGGGAAGTGGAACCAGTCTGCCGTCATGGCATCGGTCGAAACCACTGCCCTCAGCGCCACGGGGTTCTCATAGGTCCTCTCGTCGCCCATCACTCCCACGCTCTTGATGGGGAGCAGGATGACTCCGGCCTGCCATATCGCGTCATACAGATTCCTGGCCTCCACTCTGGGGTCGGATGCCGAAGGCAGATGCAGCGAGGAACAGTCATAGTTCCTGAGCCCCCTGATGAATATGTCGTCGGCCTCTCTCAGCACGCGGAGCTTCTCCTCGGTGATGTCGCCGATTATCCTTATGGCGAGGGACGGTCCGGGGAAGGGATGCCTTCCGACAAGCTCGTCCTTGATTCCCAGCGCCTTGCCCACTCTTCTGACCTCGTCCTTGAAGAGCATGCGCAGCGGCTCCACTATCTTGAGGTTCATCTTCTCGGGAAGACCGCCCACATTGTGGTGGGACTTGATCTTGCAGGCCACGCCGGGGATGCCGGCGGACTCGATGACGTCGGGATAGATGGTGCCCTGGGCCAGCCATCTTGCGCCCTCAATCTTGCGGGCGTATTTCTCGAAGGTCTCGACGAACAGCTTGCCGATTATCTTGCGCTTGGTCTCGGGGTCGGTGACGTCCTTGAGCTCAGTCAGGAACTCTTTGGATGCGTCGGCACCTATGACGTTGAGGCCCATGTCTTTATATGAGGTCATCACATCCTCGAACTCATTCTTCCTCAGAAGGCCGTTGTTGACGAAGATGCAGGTGAGGTTCTGGCCTATGGCCCTGTGCAGCAGCACTGCGGCCACGCTGGAGTCCACTCCGCCGCTCAGGCCGAGGATGACCTTGTCGTCGCCGATCTTCTCCCTCAGCTGTCTGATGCTGGTGTCGATGAAGGATTCGGATGTCCAGTCGCCCTTGCAGCCGCATATTCCCAGCGCGAAGTTGGCGAGAATCCTGGAGCCTTCCACGGTGTGGAACACCTCCGGGTGGAACTGCACGGCATAGGTGTCCTCGCCGGCGAATCTGTAGGCCGCATAGGCCACTTCAGCCGTGGACGCGAGGGTCTCGGTGCCTTCGGGCATGCGCGAGATGGTGTCGCCGTGCGACATCCAGACCTGGGAATGGTCCGCTACGCCCTTGAAGAGGGGAGACTCTTTGTCAATAATGTCGAGATAGGCCCTGCCGTATTCGCGGGCATAGGAACTCTCCACGGTTCCGCCGTATTTCTGGGCCAGATACTGGGCGCCGTAGCATATGCCCAGGATGGGAAGCCTGCCTTTCACCCGGTCCAGATCCATCTGGGGAGCGTTGGCGTCCCTGACGGAGCAGGGGCTGCCCGACAGGATCACTCCCTTTATCTCGGGAGTTATTTCGGGAAGTTTGTTGAACGGCACGATCTCGCAGTAGACGTTCAGCTCGCGGAGTCTTCTTCCGATGAGCTGGGTCAGCTGGGACCCGCTGTCCAGGATGATGATTTTTTCGGTCATTTCAAAATGGCTTGGTTTGTTTTCGCTCTGCAAAAATAATGGTTATCCGCATAAGAAGCGAAAAATTATCTGAAGATATTTAGTAAATTTGCGGCTTTGTAAGCAAAAAGAAGAAATGGATATCAGAAACATCGCTATCATCGCCCATGTCGACCACGGCAAGACGACCCTGGTGGACAGGATGATTTATCAGGCGAATCTCGTCAGGAAGCCGGAGAATCTCGGCGAGCTCATCCTTGACAACAACGACCTCGAGAGGGAAAGAGGCATCACCATTCTGGCAAAGAATGTGTCGGTGATGTACAAAGGAGTGAAAATCAATATTATAGATACCCCTGGCCATAGTGACTTCGGCGGCGAGGTGGAAAGGGTCCTGAACATGTCCGACGGCGTGCTGCTCCTGGTGGACGCCTTCGAAGGCTGTATGCCGCAGACCCGTTTCGTGCTGCAGAAGGCCCTGGAGCTGGGCAAGAAGCCCATAGTGGTCGTGAACAAGGTCGATAAGCCCAACTGCCGCCCGGACGAGGTCCAGGAAGAGGTCTTCGACCTCATGTTCAACCTCAACGCCAACGAGGACCAGCTCGATTTCAAGACGGTCTATGGAAGCGCGAAGCAGGGCTGGATGTCCACCGACTGGCGCAAGCCCACCGGCGACATAACCCCGCTTCTGGACACGATCCTGGAGGAGATTCCCGCCCCGAAAGAGGTGGAGGGCACGCCCCAGATGCTGATATCGTCGCTTGAGTTCTCGCCCTATGTGGGCAGAATCGCCGTGGGCAAGATCACCCGCGGTTCGCTCAAGACCGGAATGAATATAAGCCTCTGCAAGAGGTATGACATAGTGGAGAAGCAGAAGATCAAGCAGCTTATGGTCTTCGACGGCCTCGGCAAGAGAAATGTGGACGAGGTCCAGTGCGGCGACATCTGTGCCGTCGTGGGCATAGAGGGCTTCGAGATCGGCGACACCATAGCCGATTATGAGAACCCGGAGTCGCTTCCGCCCATCACCGTGGACGAGCCCACCATGAGCATGGTCTTCACCATCAACAATTCGCCTTTCTTCGGACGTGACGGAAAATTCGTCACATCCCGCCATATCAAGGACAGACTTGACAAGGAGCTCGAGAAGAACCTCGCGCTGAGGGTGAAGCCCGGCGTGAACGCCGATTCCTTCGTGATTTACGGACGCGGCGTCCTGCATCTCTCGGTGCTCATCGAGACAATGCGCAGGGAAGGCTTCGAGCTTCAGGTCGGCCAGCCCAAGGTGCTTGACAAGACCATAGGCGGCCAGCGCTGCGAGCCTGTGGAGGAGCTTTCCATCGAGGTGCCTGAGGAGTTCGTGGGCGCCGCCATCGAGATTTCCACCCGCAGGAAGGGTGCGCTTCTGAGAATGGAGCCCAGGGGAGACAGGACTCTGCTCGAGTTCGAGATTCCCACCCGCGGCCTTATGGGACTGAGGAGCAATCTCCTCACCGCCAGCCAGGGAGAGGCCGTGATTGCGCACAGGTTCAAGGAGTATCAGCCCTATAAGGGCGAAATCGAAAGGCGCACGAACGGTTCGCTGGTTTCGCTCGAGACGGGCGAGGCGGTTGCCTATTCCATGAACAAGCTCCTGGACAGGGGCCGCTTCTTCGTGGATCCGGGCGAGGAGATCTATGCCGGACAGGTCGTGGGCGAGCACACCAGGGACTTCGACCTGAACGTGAACATCTGCAAGACCAAGAAGCTCACCAACGTGCGTGCGGCCGGAAGCGACGAGAAGATCGTGCTTCCTCCGGCAGTGAAGTTCTCTCTCGAGGAGGCTCTGGAGTATATCCAGGAGGACGAGCTCGTGGAGGTGACCCCGCACTATATGCGTCTGCGCAAAGTTCTGCTCGATCCGCTT
>CAVIVH010000092.1:4729-5714 GCA_963646185.1 bacterium
CTGGGTGAAGGCAGGCACGTGTTCAACAGACATGTGGGGAAAGAGTTCTTTGAAGATTTTGGCTGCTCAGATATCATTGATTCTGACCTGGATGCGGTGATTTCCGTGGAGAAGAACGGGAAGTACACAGGCATCGACTGCTCGCTGGACGGGATTCTGACCGTTCCGTGCGACAGGTGCTCCGAGGCTTTGGACATTCCGGTCTCGAAGACAGTCAGGCTCAGTGTCAAGTTCGGGCCTGAACCTTCGTCGAAAGATCCGGCGGAGGCTTCGGACAACGGCAGGGAGGTCGTTTATCTCCCGGAGGATGAGGCGTCCATGGACATGTCGCAGATAATCTATGACTATTCCATTCTCTCGCTGCCGATGAAGAAGGTCCATGCCGAGGGGAAGTGCAATCCCGTGGCGCTGAAGTATCTGGTGTCTGAAATGCCGGACGCGGAGGGTGCGCCTTCCGCCAAAGATCCTGAAAACAGTCCTTTTGCCGCTCTCAAGGGGTTGTTTGACAATTGAGTGCAGAGCGGAGTTGAATGAATATTAATTAAAAAGTATATAGGCAATGGCACATCCGAAACACAAACTTTCCAAGCAGAGAAGGGATAAGAGAAGAACCCACGATTTTGCTGCCGTTCCCACACTGGCTACCTGCCCTCATTGCGGTGCTACCGTGATTTATCACAGAGTATGCCCTGAGTGCGGATATTACAGAGGACGTCAGATTATCGAAAAGAGCGCTGAGTAATTCTCGCTTATACAGAGACTGTAGGGCCCTATAGTTCAACGGATAGAACGGAAGTTTCCTAAACTTTAAATCGTGGTTCGATTCCACGTGGGGCTACGAGAAGGCCGGCTGAAATCTTCAGCCGGCCTTCCCGTTTTGTGTAATCAGCCGGCTTTCCGTTTGCGCCTATGGCTGCCGGGAAAGTGCACCTCGCGTCGTACAAAATAAGGCGGAGGCATATGGCCATAGAGGGCCCTGTGGCGG
>CAVIVH010000093.1:0-2335 GCA_963646185.1 bacterium
GTCTTGCTCAGGGGGCGGGTCTCCATGATGCGGACCGTATCACCCTCGCTGCACTCGTTCTTCGCATCGTCTGCGACGAACTTGGTGGTCTTCTTTACGAACTTGCCGTACATCGGATGTTTCTCTCTGTATTCGGTGGCCACAACGATAGTCTTGTCCATCTTGTTGCTGACCACAACACCGATTCTTTCCTTGCGAAGATTTCTTTCCATAAATCTTATCCTATTAGTTCTGTTCTTTCTGTTTCTGAGCGAGAACCGTCATCATGCGCGCGATGTCGCGGCGGGTCTTTTTGATCTCAGAGGTGTTTTCCAGCGGGGAGACGGCGTGGTTGATCTTCATCGTGTCAAGGTTGGCCTTCTCCGATCCGATGCGGTCCTGCAGGTCTGCAATGGACATTTCGCGTACTTCAGAAATTTTCATTGTCTTCAACGGTTATTATTCGACATAGTCCCTGCGGACGACGAACTTCGTCGCAACGGGAAGCTTATGGGAAGCAAGACGCATTGCCTCCTTGGCAACCTCGAGCGAAACGCCTTCAGCTTCAAACAGGATACGACCCGGAGTTATAGGGCATACATAACCCTCAACATCTCCCTTACCTTTACCCATACGGGTTGAAAGAGGCTTCTTTGTAATAGGCTTGGCGGGGAAAACTCTAATCCAAATCTGACCTTCACGGTTCATACGGCGGGAGATCGCCTGACGGGCGGCCTCTATCTGCTGAGCAGTGAGCCAGCAGTTTTCGAGATTCTTGAGACCGAAAGAACCGAACGCAAGCTGGTTGCCCCTCTGGGCATTGCCTTTCATGCGGCCCTTCTGTTCTCTTCTGAACTTGGTTTTCTTTGGCTGTAACATTGCTGTACTACTTTAAATTCTTTGTCGTAAAATCTCTAAATCGCTAAGTTTCAGCTGGTTGGGCGTACTTCACTCTGAATTTAGGATTGCAAAGTTAGTCATTTTTTTCGGAAACAAAACACTTTCTGAAAAAATTTCAACATTTTCTGACATGAAAATCTGATAGTCATCGCTCGCATTTTCAGTCCGTTACAGACTTTGTGAAGAAAAAATTCCTGCAATTTTGGACAGCGGGCCGACACGGGTAACTGCAGATGCGGATACCGACCCGCGATGAGCGCGTTTCCCCGTTTTTTGCATAGCTTTGCACCGGACCATGAAAAAATTTCTCCTGACAGCCGCCTTCTTCTCGGCGGCGCTTCTTCTCACCGCCCCCGGCGCCTGCGGACAGGACAGCTCCTCCCGCAAGGGCGGAGCCGCTCCGGTGTACAAGATGCCGAAGACCGGCAACTTCATGCGCTATCTGGTCCGGGATGGGGACACGGTCTATGTCGCCAGCATAGCCCCGGCGGTGAAATATGCCGTGGGCAGCGGAAAAATCTGGAGAAAGGAGTCCCGGCTGCTGAACAACTTCGGGAAGGTCTATCCCTATGCACTTGAAGCCAAAAGGCTTATGGCCGAAGTGGACGCCGACCTGGACGACGGCATGAGGAAGAAGAAAAAGGAGCGCTACATCAACGCCATACAGAAGGACCTCATGGACAAGTATGAGCCGGTGCTGAGGAAGATGACGGTGACCCAGGGAAAACTCCTCATCAAGCTGATCGGCAGGGAGACCGGACTCACCCCCTATGAAATCATCCACGACTACAAGAGCGGGCTCTCGGCGGGCACATGGCAGGGCGTCGCCAAAATCTTCGGCGGCGACCTCAAGAAGCGCTACGATCCCGAGGGGGAGGACAGCCTGACGGAATATCTGGTGAGGAAATGGAACGAGGGCCAGTACCCGGCTCTGTACAGGTCGGTATTCGGCAGAGAGCCCGACATCCCCAGGGTGGAGCCCACACGGGTCCCGCCGAAAGACGGAAGAAATGATTCCGGAAAGGGGCGTCAGACCACGTCCAGACGCTCGCCGTCGAACACGGCATAGTGGTCGCCGCCGATCCAGTCCCTGAGGATGATGAAATCGGAGCCCGACGGGAGGGTCAGCCGCACCGAGGTGTGGAAATGCCCGAAGATGAAATGGTCTATGCGCCTGCGGGAGGCCATCGACTCGCAGTATCTGTAAAGCGGCTCCTCTGCCCCCTTGAACACATATGGAATATTCTTGGCGAGACGGCTGTTCCTGGACCAGCCCTTGCCCAGCCTGTAGGCTATCCAGGGATGGAGCAGAGAGAAGAGCCACTGGAAGAAGCGGTTGTTGAAGCCCCATTTCATGAGCTTGTAGAGCTTCATGCCGCTGCCCAGACCGTCGCCGTGGCCCAGGCAGAAGACCTGGCCGCCGATTTCGGTGACGAAGGGCTGGTTCTTTATGACC
>CAVIVH010000093.1:2345-4776 GCA_963646185.1 bacterium
GCAAAATAGCCATAAGTCCAGGTGTCGTGGTTGCCGGTGAAGAACCATACCTCGACTCCGGCATCCATCAGGTCCTTGAGCGCGGCGAACACCCCGACATAGCCCCTGGGCACGACATCGCGGTATTCATACCAGAAGTCCCATATGTCTCCGAGAAGATAGAGCGCGGCGGTCCTGTCCGCGGGGATGGACTTGAGGAAGGCGACAAACCGGGCCTCGCGGTCCTTCATGTCGCCGACTTCCAGCCCCAGATGCACATCGGCCGCGAAATATGACAGGTTGCGTCCCTCCATGCGCTAGAGGAGTATGAATATGAGGATTGCGGCCGCGGCGCAGTAGAGCGCGAACCACGAAAGCTTCGCCTTTTTGACTATGTCAACCATGACCCGGCAGGCGAAAAGTCCCGACAGGAAGGCCGACAGGCCGCCGAGCAGAAGAGCCATGGGGCCCACACCGTTTCCGAAGCTTTCGGCGCCGGTGGCGACGTCAAGCAGGGAAAGGCACTGCTCGCCCACTATGGGCACGAGCACCATGAGGAAAGAGAACTGGGCCATCACGTCGCGGCGCACGCCGCTGATTATGCCGGAGGCTATGGTGGTGCCGGAGCGCGACAGTCCCGGAGCCACCGCGCAGGCCTGCCCGAGGCCCACTATCAGCGCCTGGAGATAGGAAATTCCGTTCCTTCTTGCGGGAGCGTTCTTCGGCACGGGGACCGAAACCCTGTCCGAAAGGAACAGCAGGGCCGCGGTAATCAGCAGGCACACACCCACTATGGTGAGGCTGTCCCCGAAGAGGGCCTCGACCTTGTCCTTGAGGACGAAGCCGACGAAGGCCACCGGAATCATGGACACGACCAGCTTGCAGACATAGTCCGTGCCGTCGTTATACCTGAATTTGAACAGCTGCGCGAAGATCGAGACTATGGGCTTCCAGAAAACCGCTATCGTGCTGAGCACCGTGGCGAAATGGACCGTCACGGTGAAATCGAGGAATCCCTCAGAATCCGCACCCACCAGCTCGCGGAAAATCATGAGATGTCCGCTGCTGCTCACGGGGAGGAACTCTGTGAGTCCCTGCACTATGCCAAGAATAAGAGCCTGCCACCAGTCCATACGCTAATCCTGTTTTCTGTTTTTGGGAAGTTTCATTATGGCCACGATCTCCATGACCACTCCGCAGATTATCACGACAGGGGCGAGATAAAGCCTCCTGAAATCAAACATCGCGGTGTTGAACACGGCGGGGTCGTCGCTGCCGCCGCCGGAAAGAATGATATAGCCGAGGGCCATGACCAGGACTCCCCCTGCCATGAGGACGAGTCCGCGCCCGGTTATCGGCATCTTGCTGTCATTGTTTTCTTCCATGACTGTGAATTCTTTTTATACATAAAGGTCGTCCTTGCCCAGACGGAGCAGCCGACGGGTGACGAACCATGTGCTCACCACGCATATCAGGACGCCGGCCGCGACCACTATGCCCATTACGGCCAGCAGCAGGTCGAGCCGGAATATCTCGAACAACTGCGAGAACTGCGCCTTGACCAGATAAAGCATCCCGACTATTATGACTATGGCTATGAACGATGCGAACAGTCCCATGACGGCCGCCCTGGCCAGGAAAGGCCCGCGGATGAAGGCATCGGTGGCTCCGACCAGCTTCATGGTGTGGACGGAGAAGCGCTTGTCATAGAAACTCAGCCGCATGGTGTTGCCTATCAGCACGAAGGATATGAACATCAGCACGGCTATGAACACCATGAGCACAAAGGTTATACGGCCCAGATTGGCGTTCAGCGACTCCACGAGGGACTGCTGCCACACGACCTCCTCCACAAGGGGCGATGCCGTCAGCTTCTTCTCCACGCCGCTGAGACTGTCCGGCGAGACATAGTCCGCGTCCAGGGTTATGTTGATCGAAATGGGAACGGGCGAGGTCTCGAACACCTTGAGGAAGTCGGACCCGAGCATTTCCTCCATCTCCTTCTCCCCCCTCTCGCGCGATATGTACTCGGTCCCGTGGATGAAGGGCATGCCGCGCAGGGCATCTTCATAGGCGAGGGCCTGGGGCTCGGTGACATCGTCCCTGAGCATAAGCCCGACCGTCATGTTTTCCTTGAAATAGTCGGAAACGGCTCCGGTGTTGACCAGCAGGAGGGCGCTCACCCCCACAAGGAAGAGCACCAGGCTGATGCTGACCACCGACGACACATATGCGCCGGCTATCCTTTTCCTGATTATCTTGTTTTCGTTTCCGCCCATGGCAATCTGCCGCTGCCGGCCGCAAGAGACCGGTCTCCCGTAATTCGGCAAAGATAGTGAATTATCAAAACATCGGAAATTTTTCGTAACTTTGCCTCGTTTAAGGAATAATAAATATAAGATGGGAGCTTCACCGAAAAGAGTGCTGTTTGTCAACTCGGAGATCTATCCGT
>CAVIVH010000093.1:4786-5624 GCA_963646185.1 bacterium
GCATCGGAAGATACCTGCCTCAGGGAATAATCGAGAAGAAGAAGGAAATCCGTTCCTTCATGCCCCGCTACGGATGCATCAACGAAAGGAAGAACCAGCTCCATGAAGTCATCCGCCTCTCCGGGCTCAACATTGTCATCAAGGACGTCGACAGACCCATGGTGATCAAGGTCGCATCCATATCCGCGGCCCGCATGCAGGTCTATTTCATCGACAACGACGACTACTTCAAGAGAAAGCAGACTTATGCCGACGAGAACGGCGCTTTCTTCGCGGACAACGCCGAGAGGGCCGTGTTCTTCGCCAGGGGAGTGCTGGAGACGGTGAAGAAGCTGCGCTGGGCGCCCGACATCATCCACTGCCACGGCTGGATTTCCCACATCGTTCCCCTCTATCTGAAAAAAGTCTATAAGGACGACCCTGTCTTCGCCTCCAGCAAGGTGGTCCTGTCCCTGTATGACGACACTCCCGCCGAGATGTTCGCCCCGGATTTCTCCAAAATCGCGCTTTACGGAAACGTAACCCCGGAAGACGTCAGGATTCTCGAGGACCCCAGTGGCATAAATCTTGCGAAACTCGCCGCCGGACAGAGCGACGGAATCATCATGTCCCAGGGAAATGTGGACAGCGAGCTCGATTCCTACTGCAGAAGTCTGTCCGTTCCGGTGCTGGACTATAACGCGAAAGCGATGGAGGACGGCAGCTGGATTGACGAGTATAATTCTTTTTATGATCAGCTTTAAGTGATGACTTTCCGTTTTCTCGGCGGCCTGTGCCTCGGACTGGCCTGCCTCTCGTCCTGCGTGGATGTCGATAAGAGCCTGGGGCAGAGCTATAT
>CAVIVH010000094.1:0-1022 GCA_963646185.1 bacterium
CCTTACCACAGATAATGACGTTATAGAGGCCGGCTACGACGGCTCGACTATTCTCATTGTCAAGATTCCCCGTGCCGTATATTCCAAGAGACCAGTATATCTTACCCTGAACCCTTTCGGTCATACCTACGCTCGTCGCTATGAAGGCGATTATGTTGTCGATGACAATACGGTCAGCCGTATGTTTGCCGAGGCCAATATTGACAAGACTCCTCTTGACCTCCATATTGCCAAAGGTTGCAGCATCGGAAACAGAATAGACGCCACGACCATACGCCAATATCGTCAAGTATTTGACAATAAGCACGAAAATCACCCGTGGTCCTCTTTAGACGACTTGGATTCCTGAGAAAGATAGGAGCCTATGGAGCAAATAAAGAAACGGGAGAGGAGGGCTTCACGTTACGGCGTTCTAATGTTCGGCACATATGATGGGCTTGAAGCCGCCATTCCAGGATATTTCATCGACTGTCGTGAGAAGCTCAGCTCGGAGCCTGGCATCAGATGGACGGATCGTGTTTATCCAGATGGCTATTGGGAGCCAAACCTGTTCCAATTTTACAATCGGGTGTATCCTAAGATATAACAGGCTCTGCCTGTCCCGTTCCAAATGAAAGGTGTAAGCCGTGTCGATGACACTCCTGTCCACAAAGCACTCAGGGAGGCAATCGTCAACACGCTTGTCCACGCTTATCATACCGGTCTTGGCAACATCGTCATCGAGAGATATCCTGACCGTCTGGTGTTCAGCAATCCGGGGACAATGCTCGTGTCCATTGAGGATTATTTTCTCGGAGGCAGGAGCGTATGCCGCAACAGAACTCTTCAGAAGATGTTTACGTTCATCGGCAATGGAGAGCGCGCCGATAGCGGAGCTGACACAATAACTCAGGGATGGAAATTCAACGCGCGCCTTTTCCCTGACCGCTCGCCGCGGGGGCCCGAAAAATCCCTCCCTCTGAGGGATTAGCCGCGCTGACGCGCGCCTTTTCCCTGACCGCTCGCCGCGGGGGCCCTTGCAA
>CAVIVH010000094.1:1097-5576 GCA_963646185.1 bacterium
GGCTCTTAGTTTTTTTTGCGCACCAGCCCTCAGCAAGCAAGCTTGCCCGGGCTGGCGCACAAAAAAAGCCCAGTGCTAATGCGCTGAGCTTCATCTTCTTGCGGAGAGTGAGGGATTCGAACCCCCGAACCCTTGCGGGTCAACAGTTTTCAAGACTGCCGCCATCAACCACTCGGCCAACTCTCCAGAAACCGGTTACGGGAAAATACCTGACAAACAGAGGGCAACCCTCATGAGGACCATATCCCCGCCCGGGATGTGCAAAGATAGGCAATTTGCCACATCTTGCAAAATTTTCACACCCGGCGGAGCGACAACGCCGCCGCTAAAACCGCCACCAGACCGCCCCTGAACCGCCTCGGAAGCAAGGGTCTCAGCCATCAGGAGCCGACAAAGTCAGCCCCTACTTCTTTTCCTCTTCGGACTCGGAGGAAAAGAACCTCCACTGGAAGAAAATCAGATAAAGGGCACCGACGGTGACACAGCTGTCGGCAAAATTGAACACCGGCTCGAAGAAAATGTCACCTCCCACCAGCGGCATCCACGAAGGCCACCTGAACAGCGGGAAATAGAACATGTCCACCACCTTGCCGAACAGGAAAGGCGCATAATGGCCGCCGAACGTAGCCGCCGCGACAGGCGTGGACTCCGAGAACATCAGCCCGTAGAAAAGCGAGTCCAGGATGTTGCCGAAGGCTCCGGCCGTGATGAGCGTGAGCCCGATGAGCACCCCGGAGGGAACGTCCGGCTTGCCGGCGTCACGCGGAGAGACCTTCGGAGTCCCGCGCCGCAGAAGACGCGAAATCCACCACACCAGAGCACCGCAGAGCGCTATCCTGAAAAGAGACAGGAGCGCCTTGCCCAACGCACCCCCGAACTTCATGCCGAAGGCCATGCCCTCGTTCTCTATGAAAAGAATCTGGAACCAGTTGCCGAACACATTGAAATGCTGCCCAAGAGTCATGTCGGTCTTGACCAGGACCTTTATGACCTGGTCAATGACGACAAGCATCAGACCGAAAACCAACAGACGGCCTCCTTTGCGGGTCATCACTGCGGACGCGGTTAATTCTTACCCTGCTTGGAGAGCTTCTCCTTGGCCTCCACCGTGAGGGTGGCGTGGGGAACAAGACGGAGCCGCTCCTTGGGGATGAGGTCTCCGGTCTCACGGCATATGCCATAGGTCTTGTTCTCGATGCGCACGAGCGCTCCCTCGAGGCTCTTTATGAATTTATACTGGCGCTCGGCGAGCTGGCTGGCCTCCTCCTTGGAAAGCTGGGCCGCGCCATCGTCCTCAACAGTCTTGAACGACGGAGTGGTGTCCTCGATGTCGTTGGAGCCGTTGTGCATGACAATCTGACGAAGATGTTTGTACTCAGCCTTTGCCTTGGCGAGTTTTTCATTTATAATGCCACGGAATTCTTCCAGCTCCTCGTCACTGTAACGTGTCTTTTTCTCTTCCATAGTATTTAAATTTAAAGGTCCATTACCCAAATATAACGCAATCGGACATAAGTTCAAATATGGAGCGACGAATTATTTCCTGACGGCGAGAACCCATATCGTCCCCTCGTTCCACTCCACTTCCACGGCACCCTCGGCCGGAGCGTCCTGAGAGACGGAATCCAGCTCGGAAAGAGTCTGCGAAGTGATATAGTCATAGTAGCGGTCGGCGGCGTCGGAAATCTCGAAAAAGTCCTTGTCCTGCGCATAGACCGTGACCACGACCCTGTCGGTAACCTCGAAGCCGCTGTCCTTGCGGACATTCTGGATCCTGTTGATAAGCTCGCGGGCCACGCCTTCCCTGCGGAGATCGTCGGTGAGCTCCACGTCGAGAGCCAGAGTGAGCGGGCCGTCGGTGGCGACGAGCCATCCAGGCATGTCCTCGGACGAAATCTCGTAGTCGGCGGGGTTGAGTTCCACCTCTCCGCCGGGCAGGGCCAGCTTATATGCAGCGCCGGCGGCGCCTGCGGCCTGAATCTCGTTTATGGTCTTCTGGTCTATGGTGCCGAAGGCGGCGGCTATCTCCTTCATGCGCTTGCCGTAAACCTTGCCCAGGGTCTTGAAGTTGGGCTTGATCTTCTTGGTTATGATGCCGGAAGTGTCGGAAAGGAACTCTGCCTCCTTCACATTCACCTCGGTGAGTATCAGGTTCTTGACCTTCTCGAGCTGCTCCTTCACGGTCTCGGACATCACCGGGATTATAATCTTGGAGAGCGGCTGGCGCACCTTGATGTTCACCTTGCGGCGCAGGGCGAGGACCATGGACGAAGCCCTCTGGGCGAGAGACATCCTCTCCTCCAGGTCGCTGTCGATCACAGACTCGTCAGGCTCGGGCATAAGGGTGAAATGCACGGACTCGGCCCCGTCCGGAACAAGGTCCAGATAGAGTCTGTCGGCATAGAACGGAGCTATGGGCGCCATCAGCACGGCAACGGTCTTGAGGACTCCATAGAGCGTCTCATAGGCGCTGAGCTTGTCCTCATTCATCTTTCCGCCCCAGAATCTCTTTCTGCCCAGACGGACATACCAGTTGCTCAGGTGGTCGCAGACGAAATCCTGAATCAGACGGCCGGCCGTGGTCACGTCATAGGCGTCATAGGCGGCGCGGACCTTCTTTATGAGGGTGTTCTGCAGCGAGATGATCCATCTGTCGAGCTCGGGCCTCTCTGCGCAGGGGACAGGGGCGGCCGAAGGGTCAAACCCGTCCACATTGGCATAGAGGGCAAAGAAAGAATAGGTGTTGTAGAGGGTTCCGAAGAACTTCCTGCGGACCTCGTC
Source organism: bacterium (assembly GCA_963646185.1). GTDB lineage: Bacteria > Bacteroidota > Bacteroidia > Bacteroidales > UBA932 > Cryptobacteroides. The sequence continues at coordinate 3,879 of CAVIVH010000094.1, forward strand.
CACTCCTGCCTCGTCGAAACGGAGGTTGTCCCAGGGCTGGGCGTTGGTGAGCATATACCACCTCAGGGCGTCCGGGCCATATTTGTCAAGCTCGACGAAGGGATCCACCGCATTGCCGAGCCTCTTGCTCATCTTGTTGCCGTCCTTGTCGAGCACCAGTCCGTTGGACACGACCCTCTTGAAGGCGGGGGTGCCGCTGATCATGGTGTGGATGGCGTGAAGGGTATAGAACCATCCCCTGGTCTGGTCCACTCCCTCGGCGATGAAGTCGGCAGTGGCGCCGAACTTGGGCGATCCGAGATTGCGGAGACCCTCCTGGGCATAGGGCATTGCGCCGGAATCGAACCATACGTCGATCAGGTCGCTCTCCCTCTTCATCTTGCGGCCGCTGTCGGAGACGAGCACGATCTCGTCCACATAGGGCCTGTGGAGGTCTATCTTATTGTAATTCTCCAGGGACATGTCCTTGGGGTCGAAGCCTCTGTCCTTCATGGGGTTGGACTTCATGAAGCCGGCGGCGACGGACTTCTCGATCTCGGAGTAGAGCTCGGCTGCGGAGCCTATGCACTTCTCCTCCTTCGAGTCCTCGGTGCGCCAGATGGGCAGCGGGGTGCCCCAGTAGCGGCTTCTGGAGAGGTTCCAGTCCTGGATGTTCTCCAGCCACTGGCCGAAACGTCCGGTGCCGGTGGATTCCGGCATCCAGCTGATGCCCTTGTTCAGGGCCACCATCTCGTCCTTGACGGCAGTGGTCTTGATGAACCATGCGTCGAGAGGATAGTAGAGCACCGGCTTGTCGGTGCGCCAGCTGTGTGGATAGCTGTGGACGTGCTTCTGGATCTTGAAGGCCCTGCCGTCCTCTTTCATCATCATGCAGAGGTCGATGTCCAGAGTGGTGGCGTCGGCGGGAAGAGAGTCATCGAAGGCGTTCTTCACGACGCGGCCGGCATATTCCTTATAGGCGTCGGCCACATGAGTCCCGACATAGTCCTGATCCATATCCCCGATGCGGTAGAAGCGGCCCTGACGGTCCACCAGAGGCTGACGGACGCCGAGGCTGTCGATTATCTGCATAGGCGGGATGCCGGCGTCGGCAGCGACTTTCTTATCGTCGGCTCCGAATGTCGGGGCTATGTGCACGATTCCGGTACCTTCCTCGGTGCTGACATAGTCGCCGGGGATGACGCGGAAGGCATCGCCCTCAAGCGGCTTGAACCAGGGGATGAGCTGGGTGTATCTGATGCCTGTGAGCTCGCTTCCCTTGAACACTCCGTCCAGGACCTTGTAGGGGACGAGCTTGTCGCCCTTCTTGTAGTCCTCGAAGGGGAGCTCGGCGGCCTTGGGGTTGAACAGCGTGGAGACCAGGTCTTTAGCCAGGACATAGACAGCCTGCTCGCCGGTGTAGGGATTGAAGGACATGACCCTGACATAGTCGATCTTCGGGCCCACGCAGAGCGCGGTGTTGGAGGTCAGAGTCCAGGGGGTCGTGGTCCATGCGAGGAAATAGACAGGCACGGACACGCAGTCATAGAGCTTCTGAGAATCGGCGTTCTTGACCACTTCGAACTGGCAGGTTACGGTGGTGTCGGTGACATCCTTGTAGCAGCCGGGCTGGTTGAGCTCGTGGGAGCTGAGACCGGTTCCGTAGGACGGCGAATAGGGCTGTATGGAATATCCCTTGTAGAGGAGGCCCTTGTCATA
>CAVIVH010000095.1:0-5519 GCA_963646185.1 bacterium
CGGGAACGTCAGCCAGGCTGCCGTCCGTGAATATATCGAGAACCAGGGATGACAATATTCACAACGACTGGTATTTTTCATCCCTTAAACTGAAGATTTGAGGGTTTTCAAATACAAATTCAATTATAACTCATTTTTCACTATCAACGAATTTTGCGTTGATTTCTTCCTGATCCGCGGATGGAGTTAATCCCCTCGGGTCAAGACCCGCATCCATGCCGTCGGCGAAGTAGCGCCACCACGGCTGCGCGTTCCTGAGGACAGACAGGAAAGCATCTTTCCCCTTCTCCCTTATGTATGAGTCAGGGTCGGTGGGCACGTCGAAGCGCGCAACGTAAATCTTCTCGAAACCGGGCCTTGCGGCGCGAATCTCGGACACGGAGCGCATGACGCTCTGAAATCGCTTCTGAATATTCGGGACTATGTTTCCCTTCCCGTCTTCCACGGTATCAAGGTCAAGGCAGAGAACTATCGCCTCCGTGCCGGCGCGCAGTGCCGCGGCGGCCTGGCCGCGCCTGACGGTCGAGCCTCCGATGGACACGACGCCCGGGATGTCGGAAGATGCCGCCGTAAGGGCATCCATTTCGCCCTCGACGGCGATTATTACACGACTGCCTCCCTCGGGATAGTTGAAAAAAGATGACCGCCGGTCAAGCCCGGCATTGGCGGTGTACTTCGGCACAATGCCGTCCCTTATGGCTCTGAAGATGAATCCCTTCAAAACGCCCGAGCATACATAAGGGATAGCCAGCACGTGGGACTCCCCCACCGTGGCAGGCACAGGACAGACGCGGTTCACATCTTCGCGGGAGAAGCGCAGCTGCGCCATCCGTCTGACGACGGCCTCCCAGCGCGGCACAAAGCCGAAACCGAGGGATTCTGAAGCCTTGACATCGAACCCTCTGCGCCTGAGATAGGCTCTCGTCGCCGATGCCTTGTCCATTTTAAGCAGGCACCATTGGAAGTAGTCCCTGAGGGCGGCAAGGATATCCCGGTCCTTCCTTGCGTCGCTCACTTTGACAGCATGGCCCGTTTCCGTCGGCATCCCGAGGGAGTGCTCGGCAGAAAAGCTCTCAAGGAAGCGGTAATAGTCAGCTCCGTCAGACGTGTCAAGCCCCCTTTCCCGCATAAGGATATTGATAACGGGTTCGGACGGTCCACCCTGTTCGCAGAGATGAGACGGATTCGCTGCCAGCACATAGGTCTTGTCGGGACGGGGGTGTCTGGGATCGGAAAGGTCGAGCTTGAGGGGGCTGACCCACCGGTCACCTCTCCTTACGAATCCGTACTTCGGCAGCAGGGTGTCGAGATGGTCGTAGATGTACGGGAAGAGCGTTCTCTCCCGCCATTCCAGGATGCGTGTTCTCAATTCATCCGTCATAACACTTCCGTTTTATATAGGGTCGCGGCATCTACTGCTCGTCAGGTTCTTCAAATATGCCTCCGAATATGCTTCCGACCGTTGCCGGTTCATCCGCTGCGGGGCGAGGTGATGCCGGACGCTGGGCGGCGCCGCCGGAGAGGATGCTCGAGACGGTCTGCTCGGAGGCCTTCGTCCTGCGGGTGCGGGGCTGCTCCTGCATCTGGGCAGGCCTGGACGGCTTTACTATGCCGGTCTTGCTGACAACGATACCGCAAGCCTCTTTCAAGTGCTTCTTGACTGCGTTGACAACATATCCCTGGGGGCTGTTCGCCCTGCCGGCGGACGGCGTGATGGAGATGAGGAACTCCTCAAGGTCGAAGTTCTTCCGGGCCGTATCGAAGAGCACGAGATTGGACTTGATCTCGGACATGGTGAAGCCGAGGTTCTTCACGAGGCGGTCGATGACGGCCCGCCCGAGGACATCGACGGACACGCCGGCCCTGTTCATCATGTTGGTCGTACTCTCGTAGCGGAGCTGGTGCTTCGGGAAGAAGATGATGGATGTTATCGACTTGCGTCCGGTCCGTCCGCGGTTCTGCTCTGCCGAAGTGGAATAGGCCGGCTCCCAGTCGAAGGTCCACGGGGACATCCTGTCAAGTTCCTCCTTGGCGCTCACGATGGTATTCCTTATGAAATCCTTCGTCTTGGCGTACTTGTCCTTCAGCCCCCACTGCTCGCGGAGCTCGGCGATGGTGTACTGGATGGGCTCGGTCTGGTTGCTGATGAGCTTGAACATCCTCAGGGAACAGGTTCGGGAGAACTTCATTGCCACTTGAAGGTCGTATCTGCGGAAGCCCTTGGAGAAGTCAAGAATCGCCTCCCAGGTATTCTTGTTTACGTTCACGATGATTACGCCCGGCTTCCGGTTGACCCAGATGTCGTTCACGAGCTGATGCGCCTCGAACTCGTAGACCTGGCGGCCGGAGGCGTCGAGAACCGGCTGGCCGTTCTTGAAGGCGGGCCTCTCGTGCGACACGGTCTTGTTCATCAGCTCCCGGACGGCGTTTTTGGCATTGGTGTAGTTCGTGCTGCTCTGGCTGGACAGAAGTTCACGCGCCTCTATCTCGACGGACGCGTCGCCGAGCGGGCCGATGCTCACCTGACGGATGGCGGATCCGTCACGAAAGTTCAGGCCGGCAACCTGGCACTGCGCGGCGCGCACGAGCAGCATCATCAGACGCTCCGAGTAGATGCTCAGATCCTGATGACCTGTCGCGAATATATATGACTCAACCACGCTCCTCGTGGTCGTCGCCAGGGTGTTCAACCCTTCCTCGTTCTCTTCCTTTGCCATAGATATATGAATGATTCCAAAACTCCCCTCTTATTGAAAAACTCCCTTTTCGCGGGATTGCGGATGATTGTAAAACTCCCCTTTTGAATTACAGAACTCTCTTTTTGAAATTTAAAACCAATATTCAAAATGCTAGAATTCAAGCATTTGCAGCAACTGCGAAAATTTCCGTAAAGACATAAATAAGTTCTGTCGAAGACTGACAAGACATGATTCCCAAAAGGTATAAAAAAGCAAAGGGCGCAATTCTGGAAATCCGGAAGGGATACGGATAATTCCAAAACTCCCCCCTTATTCCAGAACTCCCTTTTCTCAGGCTTCTGGATGATTGAAAAACTCCCCTTTTGCATTTCAAAACTCCCTTTTCGAAAATCTGAAACAGGTTTGAAGCCGCTGAAAGTCAGACTGTTCGAAATTCGGTGAAAATTTCTGAAAAGACATAAATAAGTTCTGTCGAAGACTGACAAGACATACTCCTCAGAAAGGTATGAAAGAAAGGTAATCCCATGCATGGCCAAGTTAGCCATACATTCAACTGTCCCATATTCCGTTAGTTTCGTCATTCTTCAATCCGGGGAGAATATAAATTGCAGTTCAGGAAAATTTTCCAATCAATCTTCTCCTCTTTTCTGCAAATCTATAAAAAGGGACTGAAATAATCAAGGGGGAGAAGAAAAATAATATCAAATTTCTCCCCTTTTGTTTGAGGAGAATTTTAATCGAAAGTTTTGAAATATATAATTCTAAAACTCTCCTTTATTAAATCACTGATTTTCAAAATGTAGGTAGAGACAACCGTTCAAATAAACCAAAAACCTCTTCCTACATATCTACAAAAGTGTTTTCCCGTCAACATTATTTCTCTCCCCTTTTATCGAATGACGTCTTTTTGTTATAATTAATTTTCTCCCCTTATTCCAGTTTCTCCGTAATATAATTATGAAGCTCATATAGTTTCTATCGTATTTTCCTTTTGGCCTTTGTCAACGTCTGAGCTCTCTTCTTCGTCTTGTCTTGAGTTCGTGCGCAAAAAAAATAGAAAAGCCGCCGCGGAACTTCCGCTACAGCTTTTCCTTCGCAAGCATCCTCAATGCGATAACTATCGGTACATTTTCTTATAGAGATCCTTTACAGCCTCGTCTATGAGCTCCCTTATGGTCTGCCCGCTGCGGAATTTCATCTCGTCGAGCAGCTTCTTCGTATCCCTGGCCATCTGGGCGTTGAATGGGACAAGGTCCTCTGCTTCCTTCTTCTTCTTAACGGGTGCAGGTGCCGCGGCGGGTGCATACGCCGTCTTCTCCTCAGCCTTCTTTGTCTCGGGGATGTTTGCAACTACAGCTTCCCTGGCTTCACTCCCCTGCTCCGGTTTGCTTATCATTATAGGACCTTCGCTGAGAGTCTTCTTTCTGAACTTATCGAATCCTGTAGGCATATCTTTATTTATTTAATTCTTTATATCTTTATTTCTTTAAATAAAGAAAAATTTATTTCTTTATTAGATAATTTACTTTATTTCAATCCTTTCCAGAAGTTCGTTCGCTACTTTCAGGTAATCCTGAGTGGCTCTACCGGCAGGGTCGAACTCATATATGTTCTGCTGGAACGAGGCCGACTGTGCAATCTTTGTGGACTTGCGGACGACCGGCCTGATGAGATATCCCCCGAGGTCGCTTTCAATCTTGCCGAGGTACATGTCCGAGAGATTGTTCTTCTCGTACCTGGTCACGATAACCCCGATGAGTATAAGGTTCGGATTGAGGCGCTTGTTCGTTATCACCTCGTTGTAGAGGTTCGCCACCATCTTCATTCCTCGGTAGCTCAGGCCCTCGGCATTGGTCACCATAACCATATAGTCCGACGCAACGAGCGCATTGTAGGTTATGACTCCGAGAGCAGGTGGACAGTCGATGAGTATATAGTCATACTTGTCCTTGACCGTAGCAAGGAGGTCAGCCAGCAGGAATTCCCGTACCGTCTGTCTTGCTGTGTCCCTGTCAAAATTCGAAAGGTCGAGGTCGGCCGGCACGATGTCAATATTCTCGCTGACATTATGTATAGGGAGCCCGAACTCCGGCCCGCCGACGAAGGCGTCCTCTATCGTCGTCTCCCATTCTTTTTCTGAAGGGTCGGTGTCAGTTACGATCGAAGTCAGGTTGGACTGTGAGTCCAGGTCGATGAAAAGTATCTTCTTCCCCAGCCGGGCCCATGCCTGGCCTATGGCGCAGCAGGTTGTCGTCTTGCCGCAGCCTCCCTTGTTGTTTACGAAGCAGAGTGTTTTTCCCATTGTCAATAAATGTCTTTTTGCAAATATATGAATTTTCTTTAAATAAAGAAAACTTTACTTCTTTTTATAAAGATTTCTTTGTTTCTTTAATTCTTGATAACATTATTTCTTTATATAAAGACTCTTCTGGCACTTATGAGAACAAGATTTTATTACACAAGATTGAATTATACATCATAGACACTTTCTTTATTTCAAGAAATAAAGATTCAAAGATTTCTTTAATTCTTTATTCTCTTTATACCCTTAACGCAGATGCTCTCTTATCCTTCGTTATTCCTGGACGAAAAATTGCTGAATAAAGATGACGTATATATTCGGATTCATTTCTATTCCATCTTGATTTTATTTTCATTCTATCATTTATTACATAACCACATACTCCGGTCTTTATAGTAATATTCTTAAAGATTAGTCCTTCCGTGAGACGGTGTTCAACTCAATTTAACGTCGACATGCTTTTCCAGAACAAAGAAATCTTTATTTCTTTAATTAAAGAAGCTCTCACTGTTATGTTC
>CAVIVH010000096.1:0-2576 GCA_963646185.1 bacterium
TCATCCAAGCCGCTGCCTCACTCCGAACCTTCTCCCCACATTGGCCGCAGGCCGCAAGATAAATTTAAAAAAGGAGCGAATTGATAATCCGCTCCCAATGATTTTTCACAACGGAATAATCCTTATTGTGAATTGCTTCTTTATGTGTCAGCTAAGATACGCAGATTTATTTGAATTCCAAATCCTTTTACCTAAATTTATGTCTATCAATAGCACCAAAACTCATGAAGAAAGTATTAGGACTGGACCTGGGCACCACCAGCATAGGCTGGGCCATGGTCAATCAGGCAGAATCTGCAGAAGAAAAGTCTTCCATAATAAAGGCCGGGGTCCGTGTCAATCCTCTCGCCGCGGATGAAAAAGACAGCTTTGAAAAAGGCAAGGCCATAACCACAAACGCAAACCGCCGGCTGAAGCGCGGCATGCGCAGAAATCTTCAGCGATACAAGCTCCGCCGGGAGCACCTCCTGTCAATACTCCGGCGAGAGGGATGGATAAGCGAAGACACCATCCTCTCAGAACAGGGAGCGGCATCTACTTATCAGACATTCAGATTACGCTCCGACGCTCCCGAGAAAGAAATCTCGCTGGAGGACTTGTCTCGTGTGCTCCTGATGATAAACCGTAAGCGCGGCTACAAGAGCAACCGCCGCACCGACGCCGGAGAAGAAGGCCATCTCATAGACGGCATGCAGGTGGCCCGTACGATGTATGACGAAGGCCTCACACCTGCGCAGTATTCCCTCCGCATTCTGGACAACGGCGGGAAAATACTTCCCGACTTCTACCGTTCCGACCTGGCGGCGGAATTTGAAAAAATATGGGAGATGCAGGCAGGTTACTGGCCGGAAATCCTCACGGATGAGCTCAAACACAAAATCGAGAATGACGGGCGAAGCAATGTCTCAAAGAAATTCTTTGCCATCTATGGGATTTACACCGCAGACAACAAAGGCAAAGAAAAGAAACGGACAGCCCTGGGCTGGAGAGTGAAAGCCCTGTCGGAACAGCTTGACAAAGAGACTCTTGCATATGTTATAGCCGACATAAAAGGCGAAATTCAGAGCTCTAGCGGATATCTCGGTGCCATAAGCGACCGAAGCAAGGAACTGTTTTTCAGGAAACAGACCGTCGGGCAGTATCTCTATGCCGAAATACAAGCAAACCCCAATTACAGCACGAAGAACAAGGCCTTTTACCGGCAGGACTACCTCGATGAATTCGAAAAGATATGGGAATGCCAGAAACGGTTCCACCCGGAACTGACCGATGTATTGAAATCCGAAATCCGGGACACCGTCATTTTCTACCAGCGCCGGTTGAAATCCCAGAAGAACCTCATCAGTTTCTGCGAGTTCGAGAACGGATGCCGGGTCGCCCCGCGCTCTTCCCTGCTCTTTCAGGAATTCAAGATCTGGTCTGTCCTGAACAACGTTTCCATAAGGAATAAAGTAACCTGCGAGTCCGCCCCGCTGACTGACGAACAGAAAAAGCTCCTGTCCGACGCTCTTCAGGTGCGGAAATCCATAAAATCAGCGGAAATACTGAAGGCGGTCGGCATCGTCAAGCCCCGCGGCTATGAAGTGAACTACAGCGAGATTCAGGGCAACCTGACCATGAACGCCATCTGCCGGAAATTTCTCGAGATAGTTTCAGCCACGGGCCATGGAGAATATGACATAGACAAAATGTCTTATTCCTCGGCAAAAACCATTGTGGACGAAGTATTTGAGGCTCTTGGATTCAATAGCGGGCTTATGGATTTTGACCCGATGCTTCCAAAAGAAGCTTATGAGCAGCAACCGCTTTTCAAGCTCTGGCATCTCCTGTATTCCTATGAAGGTGACAACTCCGCAACCGGAGACGAAAGCCTTGTCCGGAAGATTTCCCAGCTATGCAACATGCCGGCCGAATATGCCGGGCTTATTAAAACCATCAGATTCACAGACGATTACGCATCACTCAGCCATAAGGCCATGAGTAAAATCCTTCCCCACCTCAAGGACGGATGCACCTATGACGTCGCCTGTGCGAGGGCCGGATACAACCATTCCTCATCCATCACCAAAGAAGAAAACGAGAATCGTGTGCTTAAGGACAGACTTGAGGTCCTGAAAAAAGGCGCCCTGAGAAATCCCGTGGTGGAGAAGATCGTCAATCAGATGATCAATGTCGTGAACGCGGTGGTCGAGACTTATGGCAAGCCGGATGAAATCCACATCGAGCTTGCCAGAAACCTGAAACAGAGCGCAAAGCAGCGCGAGAACGATACTCAGCGCATATCGGAGAGAACCAAGGAAAACGAAGAGATAGCGAAGATACTGCGCGAGGACTTTCACCTGTCATATGTCAGCAGCTCCGACATTCTGAGATACCGGCTCTATGAAGAGCTGAAAAACAACGGATACAAGACCCTATATTCCAACAAATATATCCACCGCGACATATTATTCTCAAAAGATATTGACATAGAACACATTATCCCGCAGGCACTTCTCTTCAACGACTCCTATTCGAACAAGACTCTCGAATTCAGCGATGTGAACAGAGACAAGGGCAAGGAAACAGCCTATGAC